>JASJEC010000064.1 GCA_030064845.1 Kiloniellales bacterium | reverse complement strand
ATCAATTACTCCGCCAGGAAGATCGAGATGGTCTCCGAGGTGTGGGTGGTCTCGGCGTCGAACGACTCCTCTTCGTCCAGGAACAGCTGAACCGAGCTGGGCGTCAGGCTGCGGTAGCGCAGGAAGACCGGGTCGACGCCGCGCGTCGTGCTGATGTCGCCGACGAAGACCGGAAACAGCCGATCGAAGGTCTGGCCGAAGGGCACCTGCCTGGGCTGGCTGCTGGCGCTGTCATTGAACACGCTGACCGCGCGCCCATCAGTCGTCATCCCGCTGCCGCGTTCCACGGCGATCCAGCTCAGGGTTTCGATGGCGTGGCCGTCGGTCTTGGCCTCTTCCTCGCTCATGGCGATGCCGAAGCCGACGGCGTTCAGGGCGGCGACCCGCGTGGTCACGGGATCTCCGCCGTTGCTGGTCTGCACAGAGGTCAGCAGCGCCGGCGCATCGACGAAGCTCGATGTAAAGGCAACCGGGTCCAGGCCGCCGCGCAGCAGGCGGCTGGTGTCCAGCGTGCCCGCCTCGACCGTCAGGCCGGCCACGCTCGTGCTGCCCGCCTCGGCCACCATGTAGAACACCCGCTCGGGGCCGTGCGAGCCGTCGAGATAGTCCCACTCCTGGTAGCGCAGTTCGAAGGACCCGGCGGTCACGTTCTGCAGGCGGATCACGCCGGGATCTTCGCCCCTGCTGGAGACCGGACGGGCGACCACCACGGGGTCGGTGTACTCGCGGAACGTCGGCACGGTCGTCCAGTTGCCCGTGATGCCCTCCACGGTGCCCCACTCCACGGGCGCCGGGAAGCTCGGCACCAGGCGGCGCAGCGCGACCGTGTCGCGCCCCCGGCTCGAGACGTCCTGGGCGAAGAGCGTGTTGCCGAGGGCCAGGACCGACAACCGCTCCTTGATGTGGGTGACCTCGGGTCCGGCCGAGGTATCCTCCTCCAGCTTCAGGGTCGAGCTCAGCACCGGCGCGAAGCGCTCGTCGATCCGCGGCGACTGGACGGCGAAGGGCACGTCCTGCCCGCCGACGTCGACCTCGCCCGAGCCGCTGGGCGAATAGAGCGCCAGGAAGCCGACCTGTTCGCTCGGATGGCCGCCGCTCATCAGCGCCTCCTCCTTGAAGAGCGCCGCCTCGAAGCCGCCCGCCGTCACGTTGCGCGCGCGCACCGTGACCGGATCGCCGCCGTTGAGGGTCTGGATGGTCAGGAACAGCGCCGGCGGCGCCGGGAAGGGCTGGGTGAAGCTCTGGGTCAGGAAGCTTCCGGTGCCGCCCAGGCTGAAACGCCCGATCTCGACGACCGAGCCGTCAGGCAGGACCTCGCCGCTCGGGTCGGAAATCAGATAAGGCACGCTCTCCGAGCCGTGGACACCGTCCAGGTTGGTCCATTCCTGGAACCGCACGTCGAAGGACGAGGCGGTGATAGTGTCCAAGCGAACCACGCCCGGCTCCGGGTCGTTGAACGTCGGCGGGCCGACAATCACCACGGGATCGAGGAAAGCGCTCGGCACCGAAACGGTCCGCCAGGCGCCGTCGATCGTCGTCTCGCCGAGCAGGGCGCCCGTGGTCAGTTCGTCCAGGGCGGCGACCGCGTCCAGGATGCCGACGCCGGAGTCCCGGTCGGGGCCGGGGGCTTCGATGTCGAGCGCCGAGTCGGCGAAGATCTGACGGATGTCGTCCTCGTTCAGGTTCGGGTTCACCGAAACCAGCAAGCCGGCGATCGCGGCGGCGTGAGGCGCGGCCGCCGAGGTGCCGAAGAAGGGGTTGAAGCCCGGTGTCGCGGTGGCGACGCCGTCGGCCGCGGTCACATCCGGCTTCTGGCGCACAGCGCCGCCGCCTTCCAGGAAGTTGCCCGGCGTGATCGGCGTGCCGTCGGCCTCGTAGAACACCTGCCGCGGCCCGTCGGAGCTGAAGGTCTCGACCACTTCCGTGCCGTCGAAGGCGCCCCCGCCGGCGCTCGCCACGTTTACCGCCGCGACGCCGAAGACGTTCTCGGTAGCAGAGTGGCCGGAGGTCTGCCCGTCCGTGGCGAACTCCAACCGCCCTCTGATGGTGTTCATATGGAGGTATCGCGCCGCCGCGCCGGCCGTCCTGACCACGACGAGCTGGAGACCGGTATCGTTGAACGGCCCTGAATCGATGCCCTCGAAGGGGTCGTCGTTGCCATCCTGAATACTGTTCGAGGCAGCAAGCACCAATGTGCCCGCCGCATTCAGCAGGTAGAGATCGTAGTCGTTGGAAGACGCACCGAAGGGATCCGACCACTGCAGGGTAATGGCAAAGGGCGGATCTGCCGTAATGGTGTTCAGGGGGGTGCCACCGAAGTCGTGGGTATCCATTCCGGCAAGGGCCGGCGGCGGCGCGATGGAGCTGAAATCACCCTCCCAGACGCCGGACGTGCCGTCGTTCAGGTTGCCGGCGTTGCCGGCCGAGGAGAAGTAGATTGCGCCGTCGGCGGTCACCTCTTCCACCGCCTGGGCAATGATGCCGTCCTGGAACACCGGTTCGGCGAAATAGAAGACGTCGTCGACGATCACGTCGCAGTCGTCGGCGCGCAGGTCCAGGATGTTCTGGGCGAACCCTGCCTGACCGCCGAACGCCGTTGCGAAGCCGAGCGCCGCGCCCGGCGCCAGGTCGAAGATGATCTCCAGCATCGCCGTGCCTTCGGAACCGCTGCCGGCTTGGCCCGGCAGCACAGCAACCGCCGGAAGATCACCGGAGCCTTGAAGGGAACCCAGCGAAGCAACACCGTCGGACAGCGCGCAGATCTTGGCGCCCGTGCCGTCGACGCCGAAGTCGGCGCGCGCCACGTTGGCGCGGTGCGCCACGTCACCCTCGGAGGTGTTGATCTTGTTGGTGATCGCCCGATCGGCCGGGCGGATCGATATCACGTCGGGCGACTGGGCGAGCGCCTCGAGCTGATCGACCGGCATACGGGCACGGACCGCCTTGAACCGGGCCTGATGGTTCACGACCCGGCCGCCGAGCGCCTCGATCCGGTCCAGCAGGGCATCGCTCACCTCGGCCTTCATGTCGACCAGGGTGGTGCCGTCGCGCGCGACCTCGATCGAGGAACGCAGGGTCGGCACGGCGCGCATGGCGGGATCGCCGCGCCGGCGCTTCATCTCGTAGAGTAGCTGCGAATTGATCTTCTGCTGGGCCGGCGTGCGCGCCGCCTTTTCTTCCATCAAGGTTTCTATCTGCTTCTTCGCGGTGTCGCTGAGCTCGACCCGCTGCGCTTGCGCGGCACTGGAGGCGCCGGCGAGCAGCGAGAGGGCGACAAGGCCGGTCAGTGCGCAGCGCGAGAGGCCGAAGCTGTCGGTGAACTTCCGTGATCTTTCAATAATGGACATCGCCTATTCCCCTTATCCCAATACCTATCCCGTAAAACACCATCCTGTCGTAGTCCTTGATTTAGCTCAACCGACAGTCCGGTTTGCAAGTGACAATTTCCCTCCCGGCGTCGGGCGTCCGACATCGCTGCCGCGCGGCGCCATTCGCCGCGGCCGCCGGCGCCGTCCTCCGGACCGGCATCCACTGCCGGATATGCGAAACTTTGCGAAACTTTCTGGGCCTCGGACGGAACCACGCCCCGGCGAAGACGCCGGGCAAGAAATGCGCAACTCGTCTGAAAGGCCCGCCGTAGCAGCGGACCGCCGGCCGCGTCAGCCCGCGAGCTTGCGGGCGACCAGAACCGAGCAGTGGGCGTGGCGCACCACCCGGGCGGCGACCGAGCCCAGGAAGTAGTCGGCGAGGCCGGGGTCGTGCGAGGCGATCACGATCATATCGGCGCTGATCTCTTCCGCGTACTCGAGGATCTGGGTCGAGGGGTGGCCCTCGCGGATGACCGTGTCGGCGCTGTCGGCCAGCCCGTTCTTGGCCGCGATACCCTTGAGCAGCGCACCGGCCTCATCCAGCGCCTTCTGGTGAAAACCCGTGGGCAACTGGGATATGACGTAGCCGGGCACCTCCTCGACCACGTTGAGCAGCACGAGCCGCCCGCCGTACTTGTCAGCCAGGTCCCGCGCGAGGCCGAGCGCCGCGCCGGCCGGCTCTTCCGCCGCGACGTCCACCGGGACGAGAATGGTCTTTATCATGCCTGCTCCCTTTCGCCGAAACCCGGCCCTCGGTCTGCGCATCCACGCCGAGGGAGTCTAGAGGGCGCCGGGAGGGGCGGCAAGGCCCCGGCCTCGGGCCGCGCCGGCACGGGGGCGCGCTGGGCGGAGAGCCGAACAAGCCCGCTTGACCGGGATTCGAGATTTCAGCTATTGGAAATCATGGCTTTGAAACGCCCCGAGTGCCGCCGCGATAGCGGCTTCGCCCTGACCGCCGGAGACTGACCCAGCCTCGGGGCCGGGCGGCATCGCGTTTCACTTCCTGACATTCCGATCCCTGCCCGGCCCCGTCGCAGCGTGACGGGTTCGTTCTCTCGTTCGGGACAGGGTCATGACCAGGCAGACATCACAACCCAAGGCACGCCTCGCCGTCGACATCGGCGGCACCTTTACCGACGTGGTGCTCGACCCCGGGCAAGGGCCGCTCGCCAGCGTCAAGGTGCCGACCACGCCCGAGGCGCCGGAACAGGGCTTCATGGAAGGCCTGCGCCTCGTCCTGCGGCGGGCGGGGCTGAGGCCCCGGGACCTCGGCACGATCGTCCACGGCACGACGCTCGCGACCAATGCGCTGATCGAGCGCAAGGGCGCCAAGACGGCGCTGATCACAACCGGAGGCTTCCGCGATTCGCTCGAGATCGGCTACGAGGCGCGCTTCGACCAGTACGACCTGATGCTGGACAAGCCGGCGCCCCTGGTGCCGCGGGAGCTTCGCTTCACCGTCCCGGAACGGGTCACCGCGGCGGGCGCGGCGTTGGAGCCCCTGGACGAAGCGTCCCTGCTCGCGCTGGTCCCCAAGCTGCGCGCCGAGCGCGTCGAAGCCGTCGCGGTCGGCTTCCTGCACAGCTACGCCAACCCGGCGCACGAGGCGCGCGCCGGCGCGTTGCTGGCCGAGGCGCTGCCGGGCGTCGCCATCACCCTGTCGAGCCAAGCTTGTCCGGAGATCCGCGAGTACGAACGCTTCTCGACCGCCTGCGCCAACGCCTACGTCCAGCCTCTCATGGCCCGCTATCTGCAAGCGCTGGAAAGTTCTCTCGCGGCCGACGGACACGCGGGACCGCTGATGCTGGTAACCTCGGCCGGGTCCATGACCGACCTGGAGACGGCCGTGCGCTTTCCCGTGCGCCTGGTCGAATCCGGGCCGAGCGGCGGGGCGATCCTGGCCGCCGTCACCGCCGCCGAGTGCCGGGAACCGAAGGTCCTCTCCTTCGACATGGGCGGGACCACGGCGAAGATCTGCCTGATCGAGGACTTCGCGGCGAAGACGGCGCGCGACTTCGAAGTCGCGCGCACCACCCGCTTCGCCAAGGGCAGCGGCCTGCCGCTCAGGATCCCGGTCATCGAGATGATCGAGATCGGGGCCGGGGGCGGCTCGATCGCCAGGCTCGACGCGCTGGACCGGATAGCGGTCGGGCCGGAAAGCGCGGGCGCCACGCCGGGCCCGGCCTGCTACGGCAAGGGCGGCCGCAACGCCACCGTGACCGATGCCGACGCGCTGCTCGGGCGCCTGGATCCCGAGCGCTTCGCCGAGGGCCGGCTCAGGCTCGATATCGAGGCCGCCGAAAAGAGCATCGAAGATGCCGTCGCCCGGCCGCTCGGACTCGAGAACCCGCAAGCCGCCCGGGGCATCTGCGAACTGGTCGACGAGGCCATGGCCAACGCGGCGCGGATCCACGCCATGGAGCACGGCAAGGACCTCTCCGACTTCGCCCTGGTCGCCTTCGGCGGCGCCGGGCCGCTCCACGCCGGGCGGCTGGCCGAGAAGCTGGGCGTCAAGCGGCTGATCGTTCCCGCCGATCCCGGTGTCGGCTCGGCGGTCGGTTTCCTTTCCGCGCCGCTGGCCTACGAGCTGGTCCGCAGCCGCTATCAGCGCCTCGCCGACTTCGACGCCGGCACCATCGACGCGCTGTTCGAGTCTCTTTCCGCCGAGTGCCGCGCGATCGTCGGCCCCGCGGCGCCCGGCCAGGAACTGCAGGAGCGGCGCGGCGCGCTGATGCGCTACTGCGGCCAGGGGCACGAGATCGAGGTCGCCGTGCCGCCGGGGCCGGTGACGGAGGAGACGGCAGGAAAGCTGCGCGAGGCCTACGCGGCCCGTTATGTCGAGCTCTTCGGCCGCAGCCTGCCGGGCAACGAGATCGAGGTTCTGACCTGGAGCCTCCTGGTCTCGACCCCGCCGGCGAAACCACTCCCCAAACCCGCCGCGCCGCCCGCGGCAAGAATCGAGAGCCCTCCCGACCGGGGAGACCTGCCGAGCTACTGGCGGCCCGACCTGCGCCCGGGCGCCGTCCTGGCCGGCCCCGCGCTGATCGTCGAGCCCCAGACCACCACGCTGGTGCCGGCGGGATTTAACGCGACGGTCGACGCCGGCGCCAACCTGGTGCTCGACCGGGAAGCCGAACCGCAGGTCGATTCGACGCAGGCCTCCGACCCGCTGCGCCTGCAGGTTCAGTGGAACCGCCTGCAGTCCGTCGTGGACGAGCAGGCCGGCGCCTTGATGCGAACCGCCTTCAGCCCGATCGTCCGGGAGTCCGGCGACCTCTCGGCGGGGATCTTCGACGTCGAGGGCCGGATGCTGGCCCAGGCCGTGACCGGCACGCCGGGCCACGTCAACACCATGGCCTCGGCCTGCGCCAACTTCTTCGACGTCTTTCCACGCGATGGAATGCGCCCCGGCGACATCTACCTGACCAACGATCCCTGGCTCGGCTCGGGACACCTGAACGACTTCGTGCTGGTCAAGCCCTGCTTCCACGCCGGGCGCCTGGTCGGCTTCGCCTCCTGCACCAGCCACCTGGTCGACATCGGCGGCCACTGCCTGGGTCCGGACGGCAGCGACGTCTACGACGAGGGGCTCTACATCCCGCCGCTCGCGCTGGTCGCGCAAGGCCGGCTGAACGAGACGCTCATGGCGCTCATCAAGGCCAACTCGCGCAGCCCGCAGCAGGCCGAGGGCGACGTCCATGCGCTGATCGCCTGCTGCGAGGTCGGCGAACGGCGGCTCCAGGACATGATGCAGGAATTCGGCCTCGGCGACCTGGGAACCCTCTCGGCCCACATCTTGGAGACCTCGGAATGGGCGACGCGCGAGCGGATCGCGGCCTTGCCCGACGGGGTCACCCGGAACGCCATGACCGTCGACGGCTACGACTTCGAGATCACGCTCCGGGCCGAGCTGACGATCGCGGGCGGCGGACTGACGCTCGACTTCGCCGGCTCTTCGGGCCGCTCCGCCTTCGGCATCAACGTGCCGCTGAACTACGCCCAGGCCTACACGGTCTTCGGCTTGAAGTGCGCCATCGCCCCGGACATCCCGAACAACGCCGGCGCGCTCCGGCCCTTCGCAGTGGCCAGCCCGCCCGGCACGATCGTCAACGCGGCCAAGCCGGCGCCGGTCTGCTCGCGCCACATCGTGGGACAGCTGCTGCCCGACGTCGCGCTCGGCTGTCTCGCCGGGGTCCTGCCAGACCGGATCCCGGCCGAAGGGGCCGCCACGCTCTGGGACCTTCCGCTGCGCGGCGGCCCGGTTGACGGCGGCGGGGGCTTCACGACGGAGCTGGTGCACAACGGCGGCACCGGCGCGCGGCCGGGCAAGGACGGCCTCTCGGCGACCGCCTTTCCCAGCGGCGTCATGGGCAGCCTGGTCGAGATCACCGAGAGCGTGACGCCGCTCCTGGTTCGGCGGCGCGAGCTGCGGCCCGATTCAGGCGGCGCGGGGCGCTTCCGCGGCGGCCTCGGCCAGGTGATCGAGCTGGAGAGCGGCGACCGGCATCCCTTCACGTTCTTCGGCACGGTGGACCGGATCCGCTACCCGGCGCGCGGCCGGGCCGGCGGTGCGGCCGGCCTGTCGGGAGCCCTGCAGCTCGCCGGCGGGCCGGCTCTGCCGGGCAAGGGCGCCAGCACGGTTCCGCCGGACGGTCGGCTGGCGGTGCGGACACCGGGCGGCGGCGGGTGGGGCGACCCGCGGGAACGGCTGCCCGAGGCGGTTGCGCAAGACGTGGCCCGGGGCCTGGTGTCGCGCGCGGCCGCCCGGCGGGACTACGGCGTCGCGATCGACGAGAAGGGCGCCGTGGACGGCGCCGAAACGGCGAGACTGCGCAGCGGCGATACAGCGGCAAGGACGGAGCAGGAGAAGGAGCCGGCCGAATGATCGAGAGGAAGAGGTCGGAAGGCTGGCCGTCGCGCGGCCGGGCGCGTCTCGGCGTCATCGTGCCCATGTCGAACACCAACCTCGAACCGGACATGATGCTGCTGCGGCCGGAGGGCGTCTCGCTGCACTTCGCGCGGGCCGGCGGCTACGACCTGAACCGGGTGCCGGACTCGGACCAGATGCGCCGCTTCGCCGAGGCCTCGCTCGACGCGGTCCTGGCCCTGCTGCTGCCGGCCCGGCCCGACGTGCTGCTCTACGGCTGCACCTCGGCGACCCTGGCCAAGGGGCCGGACTTCGACCGCGCCTTCGCGGCCAAGCTCTCCGAACGCGCCGGCGCCCCGGCGGTGACCGCCGCCGGCGCGCTGGTCGAGGCGTTGAAGGATCTCGGCCTCGGGCGGGTCGGGTTCTGCTCGCCCTATACCGAGGCGCTGAACCGGGAGGCGGCCGGCTTTCTGACCGAGGCCGGCATCGAGGTGGTCGAACAGGCCTATGTCGGCGAGGACCTGGGCAACTACGGCCAGAGCGCGCTCGAGCCCGCGGCGGTCTTCGACCTGGGCCGGCGCGCCGACCACCCCAGGGCCGAGGCGCTCGTGCTGTCCTGCACCGACATGCGGGCGGTGGAGATCATCGAGCAGCTGGAGGCGGCGACCGGCAAACCGGTCGTCACCAGCAACCAGGCCCTCGCCTATGCCGCCATGAAGCGGCTGCCTTTCGAGACCGACCTCTCGCAGCTGCCTGGGCGGCTTTTCGCGCGGCCGGTCGAGGCCGTTTGAGACCCGAACTCAGCCCGTCGGTTTGCCTGCGGGTGCCAGCAGGCGTCGGTAGACCGGCCTGGCCACGAGCGGCAGGAGGTAGATCGGGATCTGCGCCATGGCGATATAGAGCGCCAGGTCGCTACCGAAGATTTCGCCGGTGAGGACCAGGATCAGCGCCGTGTTGCGGTTGCCGGTCGCGAGCCCGAGGCTGAAGGCCTGGTAGCGGCCGCGGCGCCAGAACACCAGCGCCCCCAGCACCTGGAAGCTGAGATTGAAGCAGACGGTGGCGAGCAGGAACAGCAGGACCGTGGCGGGTTCGGTGGCCAGGCGGGCGGCGACCCCGTCCATCATCGCCAGCGCCGCCAGCAGCAGGACCGCCACGCTGATCCCGTCGAGCGCCTCGGCGTGCCGCCTGAGAGCCGCCTCCGTCAGCCAACGGCGCAGCGCCCAGGCGGCGGCGAAGGGCAGGCCGACGAAGAGCAGAAAGCGCAGATAGAACGCGGCGAGGTCGACAAAGAGCTCGACGTCGAGCAGCCAGAGCAGCACCGGCGAGAGCGTCAACGGCAGGAAGAAGGTGGTGACCACGACCAGCACCACGGCGAGCGCGGCGTCGAGGCCGATCAGCTGCGCCTGGGTGACCGATCCGACCAGGGCCGGGGCGGCCGCGTTCAGCACCAGCGCCTGGGCGAGCCCGCTCGGCACGCCGGCCGCCGCCGTGAGCCCCCAGACCAGCACCGGGCAGAGTCCGAGATACCAGAGCGTCGCCACCGCCATGACCCCGGGCCGGCGCAGCGCGGCGAAGAGACCGGTCCAATCGAGCCGCAGCAGGGAGACGCCGAGCAGCAGGGCGACCAGCGGGCCGAGGGCGGGACGCAGCGCCGACGCCAGGTCCGGCGCGGCGATGCCGAGAAAGACGCCGCCGCCCAGGAAGAGCGGCGCGTGGCGTCCCAAGAAACGGAACAGGGGAGCTGGCATGATGAACCCGGGACTGACGTTCGCCAGCCTAATGCGCTAAGAGTGCCGGCCACAATCCTCGCGGGGGAGCGGAGAGGCGATGACGCTCGATCGGATCAAGGCTCTGGTCTTCGACACCTACGGCACGGTGGTCGATTGGCGCAGCAGCATCATGGCCGAGGTCGGGGCGCTCTCGGCCGCCAGGGGTCTGACAATCGACGCCGAGGCCTTCGCCCTGGCCTGGCGGGCCGGCTACAAGCCCAAGATGGACCAGATCCGCCAGGGCGCGCGGCCCTGGGCCGACAACGATATCCTGCAGCGGGAGCGCCTCGACGAGATCCTGCCCGACTTCGGCCTGGACTCCCTGAGCGAAGCCGAGCGCGCGGCCTTCTCGCTGGTCTGGCACCGCCTTACGCCCTGGCCCGATTCGGTCGCCGGCCTGACACGTCTGAAACGGAAGTTCGTGCTGGCGCCGCTCTCCAACGGCAGCTTCGCCTGCCTGACCAACATGGCGAAGCACACCGGCCTGCCTTGGGACGCGATCCTCTCGGTCGATCTCTGCCGGCACTTCAAGCCGGACCCGGAGACCTACCGCATGGCTTATAGCCTGCTGGGGCTGGACCCTGGCGAGGTCATGCTGGTGGCCGCCCACAACTACGATCTGCGGGCCGCCCGGGCCGAAGGGCTGGCCACGGCCTTCATCGCCCGTCCGACGGAATACGGCTTGGCCCAGAGCGAGGATTTCGAGGCGGAGGAGGCGTGGGACGCCGTCGAGGAGAGCCTCGAAGCCCTGGCCGACCAACTCGGCGTCTGACGGGAGAGTGGAGCGGGCGAAGGGAATCGAACCCTCGTCGTAAGCTTGGGAAGCTTCTGCTCTACCATTGAGCTACGCCCGCGCACTTCGCTCGTTATAGGCCACAAAGCGGCGCGCCGTTCAAGACGGCGTTGCCCCGTCACCCCGCGGGCCCTGCCACAATTCGACGGCAAATCGCCTTGATTCGGGCCATTGCGGCCGGGGAAGCGCCGGATTTGACCGCCATAGATTCCTTCGAACAAGGGACCGGCGCAGGCTTGAACCGCCCGCCGGCACCGGAAACGGATTTCGGAGGATCTGACGATGAAGCGCGCAAAACTCATGGGAACGGTGGCTCTGATGGCGCTCCTGGGCGGCTGCATGGGCAACCAGGTCGAGGCGCTGCGCGACGGCGCCGAGAGCGGCGGCGAGAGCTTCACCGCCGAGCTGAGCCGCGAGTACACGCAGCTCGCGCTCTACGAAGCGGAGGAAATGTACGACTGGATCGATGCCGACCGCTTCGCCGAGAAGGCGCTGCAGAGCGCCGGCGGCGAGGCCGTGGCGCCCGAGGCGGTCGAGGACTGGGCACTGCCCGAGGACAAGGAGCGCGAGCTCAAGGAGGCCCATAGCCGCCTTCTCGCGGTACTGGCCAAGGGTGGCGCGAAGAAGGCACCGCTGCCGGCGGCACGAACCCAGGCCGGCTTCGACTGCTGGATCGAGCAGCAGGAGGAGAACCACCAGCCGGCCCATATCGCCGCCTGCCGCGACATGTTCCTGGCCAACCTGAAGGCGGTCGAGGCCGCGCTCCAGCCCCCGGCGAAACTGGTGCCGGCGAAGGCGACGCCCGGGGCCGGCCCGGCCACGCGCTTCACGCTGCACTTCGATTTCGACAGCGACAGCCTGGACCAGGACGCCGTGCGGCTTCTGGAAAAGGCCGCCGACGCGGCCGCTGGGAACCAGTCCGTGACCATCGACGTCACCGGTCACGCCGACCGGGCCGGCGGCGAGGACTACAACCTGAGGCTCTCGCTCGGCCGGGCCAACGCGGTGCTCGAGGCCCTGACCGGCAAGGGCGTCGATCCGTCGCGGATCACGATCACGGGCCGGGGCGAGACCATGCCGGCGGTGGCGACCGAGGACGGGGCGAAGGAAGCGGCCAACCGCCGGGTCGAGATCGAGATCCGCTAGTGTGATGGTTCCGAAGTTTCTGTGATCGGTCTCGTTGCCCCCTCAGGCGCGCGTCGCCCCCCTCACCCCGGCCCTCTCCCCCTACTCGGGGGAGAGGGAGGGACCCGCGGTGCAGCCGTGGGAGGGTGAAGGGGGGCTGGCCGTCATGGTCACAGGCGACAGAATGGTTATCGGAGTTTCTCGATCAGGACACTAGTGTGATGAATGCTGAAGGATCTTTCGTTCCGGGGCAGGGTCCGCGTCGAGCCGTTCCGCCCCGGGACTGTGACTTTCTTGCAACCCAACGCGCACTATCTGTCCTGCGCGCTTGGACTGCCATTCCGAGGCAAGTACACTCTCCCGGCGGAGGCACCGCCGCCGATCCGCTGCCGAGAGCGACCCCGATGTACAGCGAGACCACCCGTGAGATCCAGGTGACGGTGAAGCCGATATTCCTGAAGGAACAGTCTTCGCCGAGCGACAACCACTACGTCTGGGCGTACCAGATCACGATCGAGAACCAGGGCCGGGAGACCGTCCAGCTTCTGACCCGCCACTGGCGCATCACCGATGGCATGGGCCGGGTGCAGGAAGTGCGCGGCGGCGGCGTGGTCGGCGAGCAGCCGGTGCTGGGGCCGGGCCAGGCCTACGAGTACACCAGCGGCACGCCCTTGACGACGCCGTCCGGCATCATGGTCGGAAGCTTCGGCATGGAGACCGGCGGCGGCGAGCGCTTCGACGTCGCGGTGCCGGCCTTCTCCCTGGACAGCCCCCACGAGATCAAGCAGCTCAATTAGCGGCTGCTGGCGCAACCCCCTGATTCTAGATATATTTTATCGACAAGCCCCGGCCATGGGGACGGCAAGTTGCGCTGGCCTAGGCGGCACAAAGTGCTATGCTCCGGCCTCGGGGGAGGGGCTTTGAGGCCCGTGAACCGTGAGATCCGGCCAAGGACAAGACGAATGACGATGGAAAGCGGCGGCGCTTTGGCGGCGGAAGAGGAAGCGAACGACAAGGAACCTGCGGCCAGGGCCGCTGTGGCGCGCCCGAGCCGTGAAGAGGCCGAGCGGGCGGTCGAGGTCCTGATCCGCTGGGCCGGCGACGATCCGGGGCGCGAAGGTCTCCTCAACACGCCCGAGCGGGTGGTCAAGGCCTACGAGGGCTTTTTCGAGGGCTACCATCAGGACCCGGTGGCCCTGCTCGAGCGCACCTTCGAGGAGACCGACGGCTACGACGAGGTCGTCGCCCTGCGCAACATCCGCTTCGAGTCCCACTGCGAGCACCATATAGTGCCGATCATCGGGCGCGCCCACGTCGCCTATCTGCCCGACAAGCGGGTGATCGGCATCAGCAAGCTGGCGCGCGTCGTCGAGGCCTATGCCAAGCGGCTCCAGATACAGGAGAAGCTGACCACCCAGATCGCCAACACGATCAACGACGTGCTCAGGCCGAAGGGCGTCGCGGTGGTGATCGAGGCGGCTCATCAGTGCATGACGACCCGCGGGGTGCACAAGCCCGGCGTCTCCATGGTGACCAGCCGCATGCTGGGCCGGTTTCGCAGCGATCCCTCGACCCGCCGCGAGTTCCTCGCCCTGATCGGCTCCGACGCGGCCGCCGGCGGCCATTGGGAAAGCTAAAAAGGCCCGGCAGGGTGCTGAGAAACTGCTGAGCTCCTTCGACAAGGGGCGTCGATGGATCGCCATCCGCGACTCCCTGAAATCCGCATCTCTTCCGGTGAGGGCCGCTTCGCGACGGTTGCAAGGCGTCACGCCGCTCTCCATCATGGGCTCCTAGTGGTGGCCACGGGGGGTCGCTTCGCTTCGGGCGGTGCCGATCGGCCCGGCCCTGCTCTAACTCTTGATGCGGAGCGGATTCACGCTTTGAATCGGGGTCATGGCGTGATCTTCAAGGCGACCCGCTCCAGGCCCGAACGCCGGCGAGATCCCGCCTTCATGACGGCGCTCCCATGATCGACCTCCGCCCCATCGCCTTCGTGATCGGATTGCTGCTCGCGGTTCTGGCCGTGGCCATGCTGATCCCGGCGGTCGTGGACGCAATCATCGGCCACCCGGACTGGCAGGTCTTCACGGCCGCCTCCGGCGTGACGCTCTTCGTCGCCGGCATCATGATCTTTACCAGCCGTTCGGGCTGGTCCGGGTTCTCGCTGCGCCAGGCCTTCATCATGACCAACATGGCCTGGCTGGTCATCGCCACCTTCGGCGCCCTGCCTTTCGCCTTTTCCGAGCTGGAGCTCAGCTACACGGACGCCTTCTTCGAATCCATGTCCGGCGTGACCACGACCGGCTCGACGGTGATCACCGGCCTCGACTCGGCGCCGCCCGGCATCCTGCTGTGGCGCGCCCTGCTGCAGTGGCTGGGCGGCATCGGCATCATCGTCATGGCGGTGGCCATCCTGCCGATCCTGCAAGTCGGCGGCATGCAGCTGTTCCGCGTGGAGGCCTTCGACACCGACAAGGTGCTGCCGCGCGCCGCCCAGATCGCCGGCGCGATCGCCATCGTCTACGTCTTCCTGACCGGTCTGGCGGCAACGGTCTACTGGGCGCTCGGCATGACCGGCTTCGAGGCCGTCGCCCACGCCATGACCTCGATCGCGACCGGCGGTTTCTCGACCTCGGACCTCTCCTTCGGCCGCTTCGAATCGCCCGCCATGCACTGGGCCACCAGTCTCTTCATGGTGCTCGGCAGCCTGCCCTTCGTGCTCTATCTGCGCGCCGCGCGCGGCAATCTCACGGTCTTCTGGCGCGACAGTCAGGTCCGGGTCTTCTTGGCCATCCTGCTGGTTGCGATCGCCCTGACCGCCTACTGGCTCTGGAACCGCGAGGTCATGGGGCTCGGCGCGGCGCTGCGCTACAGCACCTTCAACGTGATCTCGATCATGACCGGCACGGGCTACGCCTCGGCGGATTTCGGCCAATGGGGCAACTTCGTGCTGATCATCATGTTCCTGCTGATGTTCGTCGGCGGCTGCGCCGGCTCGACAACCTGCGGCATCAAGATCTTCCGCTTCCAGGTGCTCTACCAGGCCGCCCGGGTCCAGCTGAAGCGCCTGATGCAGCCGAACGGCGTCTTCATCCCCTACTACAACAACCGGCCGATCCCGGAGGCCGTCGCCGCGTCGGTCATGGGCTTCTTCTTCCTGTTCATCGTTTCCTTCGCCGTCCTCGCCGCCCTCCTGGGCCTGATCGGGCTCGACCCCATAACCGCGCTTTCCGGCGCCGCGACCGCGATCGCCAACGTCGGGCCCGGTCTCGGCGACATCATCGGCCCGGCCGGCACCTTCGCGCCGCTGCCCGACGAGGCCAAGTGGCTGCTCTCGGCGGGCATGCTGCTGGGCCGGCTGGAACTCTTTACCGTCCTGGTCTTGCTGGTGCCCAGCTTCTGGCGAGCATAAGGACTCTTTCGACATGAGCGGCAGCCGCTACAGCCCCGTAGAGATGATCGAGAAGCTGGTCGGCTTCGACACGGTTTCGGCCAGGTCGAACCTGGCGCTGATCGGCTTCGTCGAGGACTACCTTGCCGGCCACGGCGTCGAGAGCCGGCGCATCGCCGGCGCCTTCGAGGAGAAGGCCAACCTCTACGCCACGATCGGACCCGACATCCCGGGCGGCGTCGTGCTCTCGGGCCACAGCGACGTGGTGCCGGTCGAGGGCCAGCCCTGGTCGCGCGATCCCTTCACCCTGGCCGCCCGGGACGGCCGGCTCTACGGCCGGGGCACGGCCGACATGAAGAGCTTCCTCGCGGTCGCCCTGGCGCTGGTGCCCGACGCCCTGGCCGCTGGCCTCAAGGTGCCGCTGCACCTCGCCATCTCCTACGACGAGGAGGTGAGCTGCGGCGGCGCCAAGGAGATGATCGCGGATATCACCGCCAACCTGCCGATGCCGCGGATCGTGATCATCGGCGAGCCCAGCGAGATGCAGCTGATCAACGCGCAGAAGGGGATCTTCAGCTTCGAGACCCTGGTGACCGGCAAGGAGGCCCATTCCAGCCAGCCGCAGCGCGCCGGCAGCGCCGTCATGGCGGCGGCAGAGCTGGTTACCTTCCTGGGCCAACTGGCCGAGGAGCGCCGGGCGAGCCCGCTCGACGACCGCTTCGAGCCGCCCTTCACCACCTTCAACGTCGGCGTGATCGAGGGCGGCACGGCGATGAACATCGTCCCGCGCCACGCCCGCTTCATCTGGGAGTTCCGCATGGTGCCGGGCGACGACAGCGAGGCCATCTTGGGGCGCTTCGAGCGGGCGGTGGCGGAGACCGTGCTGCCCAAGCTGCGCCGCCACGCCCCCGAGGCCTCGATCGAGACCCGGCGCGGCGTCCAGGTTCCGGCGCTGCGGCCCGAAGCGGAGTCGCCGGCGGAAGACCTGGTCCGTTTTCTGACCGGCGCCAACCGGGCCGGCGCCGTCTCCTATTCGACCGAGGGCGGGCTCTACCAGGAGGCCGGCTTCTCGACGGTGATCTGCGGGCCGGGCTCGATCGATCAGGCCCATCAGCCCGACGAGTACATCACGCTGGCGCAGGTCGAGGCCTGCGAGGCTTTCCTGCGCCGCCTGATCGCCTGGTCCGCCGCAAACCAGCCACGCACCGGGTGACCTTCGAGGTCGCCCCGACTATGATCGGGCGAAGACGGGCCGACGGGACGCGAGCATGCAGGACGAAACACAGGCGGTTCTGAACGAATACCGGGACAGCATCGACAACATCGATGCCGCCCTGGTGTTCCTGCTGTCGGAGCGCTTCAAGATCACCAAGAAGGTCGGCCTCTACAAAAAGCGGGCGAACCTGCCGCCGGCCGACAAGGAACGGGAGCGCTACCAGGTAGCCCGCCTGCGGGAGCTGGCCAAGACGGCCAAGCTCGACCCGGACTTTACCGAGAAGTTCCTCAACTTCATCATCCTCGAGGTGATCCGCAACCATGAGGAGATCCGCGGCGGCTGACGCGGGCGGGCTGAAAGGCTTCGAGAGCCGCACTCGTACGTACTTGTGAGGTTCCCGGCGGAGAGTCGCCCCACTCAGCCGGTGACCGCGATCATGGCCTCGGCGACGGCGATGCTCTGCTCGGCGGCCTTGCGCGCGGCCTCGTCGGTGGCGTCTTCCAGGTCTTCGCGGGCGTCCTTGAGCTGCTGCTCGGCGGCCGCCCGGTCGATTTCCGCGACTAGCATGGCTTGCTCCACCAGCACGGTGCAGCGCGCCGGGGTCACCTCGGCGAAGCCGCCGGCGACGAACAGCCGCTCCTTGATCCCGCCGCCGTCGTGTACCGCGATCACGCCCGGCCGTACTGCCGAGATCATCGGCGCGTGCTTGACCAGCACGCCGAAGTCGCCTTCGGCGCCCGGCACGACCACCATGTCCACGTGATCGGACAGCTGGAGCCGTTCCGGCGATACCAGTTCGAAGGCGAGCTTTTCCTGGACCATGCTCGGTGCTCCCGTCCAGCGTCCCGGCTCAGGCCGCCTCGGCCGCCATCTTGCGGGCCTTCTCGACCGCCTCGTCAATCATGCCGACCATGTAGAAGGCGGACTCCGGCAGGTGGTCGTAGTCGCCGGCGCAGATGCCCTTGAAGCCCTTGATCGTCTCGTCGATCGAAACCAGCACCCCCGGCGTGCCGGTGAAGACCTCGGCCACGTGGAACGGCTGCGACAGAAAACGCTGGATCTTGCGCGCCCGGGCGACCACCAGCTTGTCGTCTTCAGAGAGCTCGTCCATGCCGAGGATCGCGATGATGTCCTGCAGCGCCTTGTAGGACTGGAGGATCCGCTGCACCTCGCGGGCGACCTGATAGTGTTCCTCGCCGACCACCGAGGGGTCGAGGATCCGGCTCGTCGAGTCGAGCGGATCGACCGCCGGGTAGATGCCGAGCTCGGCGATCTGCCGGGACAGCACCGTGGTCGCGTCCAGGTGGGCGAAGGAAGTCGCCGGCGCCGGGTCGGTCAGGTCGTCGGCCGGCACGTAAATCGCCTGGACCGAGGTGATCGAGCCCTTCTTGGTCGAGGTGATGCGCTCCTGCAGGGCGCCCATGTCCGTTGCCAGGGTCGGCTGATAGCCCACCGCCGAGGGGATCCGCCCGAGCAGCGCCGAGACCTCGGAGCCGGCCTGGGTGAAGCGGAAGATGTTGTCGACGAAGAACAGCACGTCCTGGCCTTCCTCGTCTCGGAAGTACTCGGCCTGCGTCAGGCCGGTCAGGCCGACCCGGGCGCGGGCGCCCGGCGGCTCGTTCATCTGGCCGTAGACCAGGGCGGCCTTGGAGCCCGGCTCGCCGGGCTTGATGACCCCGGACTCGATCATCTCGTGATAGAGGTCGTTACCCTCGCGCGTCCGCTCGCCGACGCCGGCGAAGACGGAGTAGCCGCCGTGCGCCTTGGCGACGTTGTTGATCAGCTCCATGATCAGCACGGTCTTGCCGACCCCGGCGCCGCCGAACAGGCCGATCTTGCCGCCCTTGGCGTAGGGCGCCAGCAGGTCGACCACCTTGATGCCGGTAGTCAGCACCTCGGACTCGGTCGACTGCTCGACGAACTGGGGCGCCGGCTTGTGGATCGGTGACTTGGACTTGGCAGTTATCGCGCCGAGCTCGTCGATTGGCTCGCCGACCACGTTCATGATCCGCCCCAGGGTGTCGGGACCGACCGGCACCTCGATCGGGGCACCGGTGTCCTTCACCTCTTTGCCGCGCACCAGACCTTCCGTCGAATCCATGGCGATCGTGCGCACCATGTTCTCGCCCAGGTGCTGCGCCGCTTCGAGGACGAGGCGCTCGCCGGCGTTCTCGGTCTCGAGCGCGTTCAGGATCGGCGGCAGGTCGCCTTCGAACTGGACGTCAACCACCGGACCCATCACCTGGGTGATCTTGCCGACGAGGTTCTTTGCCATGGCCTACGCTCCTCAGTATCCTTCGGTCCGTCCGTCCGGGCCTACATTGCTTCCTTGGCGGAGATGATCTCGATCAGTTCGCCCGTGATCGCCGCCTGCCGGGTCCGGTTATAGACCAGAGTCAGGCTGGCGATCATATCGCCGGCGTTGCGGGTCGCATTGTCCATCGCGGTCATGCGCGCGCCGTGTTCGCTTGCGTTGTTCTCCAGACAGGCCCTGAAAACCTGCACCGCGATGTTATGCGGCAGCAAGTCGGCCAAAATTTCCTGTTCGTCGGGCTCGAAATCGTAGACACCGGCCGGTCCGGCGGGCGCGGGCTCGTCCGTCGCCACGCTCGGGGCGAAGGGAATGAGCTGCTGCGCCGTGACGACCTGGGTGATGGCGGATTTGAACCGCGCATAGATCATGGTGCAGACGTCGAACTCGCCGGCCTCGAACATCGCCGTGATGCGCTCGGCGATCTCCAGGGCGGTGTCGAAGGTCAGCGTCGGCCTAGCCACGTCCTCGATGGTATCGACGATCAGGTTCTCGAAGTCCCGCTTGAGCTGATCCCGGCCCTTGCGGCCGACGCACAGCAGCTTGACCGTCTTGCCCTGTTCCTGGAGCTTGAAGATGCGGCGCCGCGCCTCGCGCACGTTGGCGGAGTTGAAGCCGCCGCACAAGCCGCGATCGGCCGTGCCGACCGCCAGCAGGTGAACCTGGTCCTTGCCGGTGCCGCGCAGAAGCGCGGGAGCCCCTACGTTTTGGGCTGCGGCGGCAGCCAGCGAACCCAGCATGCGTTCCATCCGCTCGGCATAAGGGCGAGAGGCCTCGGCCTGCTCCTGAGCGCGGCGCAGCTTGGCCGCGGCCACCATCTTCATCGCCGAAGTGATCTTCTGCGTCGACCTGACGCTGGCGATGCGGACCCGAAGCTCTTTCAGGTTAGACATGGCGCGCGGCTCGACTCCCTTTCAACGTGCTGCGGCTCAGGCGAAGGTCGCCGCGAAGTTGTCCACCAAGGCGGTCAACTCCTTGTCCACGTCTTCGTTCAGCTCGCCCTTCTCGCGAATAGAGGCGAGGATTCCCTGGCCCTTGTCGCGCAGCTCGGCCAGCAAGCGCTGCTCGAACTCCGTCACCCGCTCCACGTCGACCTTGTCGAGGTAACCGCGCACGCCGGAGAAGATGACGCAGACCTGCTCCTCGACCGGCAGCGGTTGATACTGCGGCTGCTTGAGGATCTGTGTCAGCCGGGCGCCACGCGCCAGCAGGCGCTGGGTCGAGGCGTCGAGGTCCGAGGCGAACTGGGAGAAAGCCTCCATCTCGCGGAACTGGGCCAGCTCCAGCTTGATCGTGCCGGCCACCTTCTTCATCGCCTTGATCTGGGCCGAGGAACCAACGCGGGACACCGAGAGTCCGACGTTCACAGCCGGACGCACGCCCTTATAGAACAGCGCGGTCTCGAGGAAAATCTGGCCGTCGGTGATCGAGATGACGTTGGTCGGAATATAGGCTGAGACGTCGCCCGCTTGGGTCTCGATCACCGGCAGCGCGGTCAAGGAGCCGGCGCCTTGCTCGTCGCTCAGCTTGGCCGCACGCTCCAGCAGGCGAGAGTGCAGGTAGAAGACGTCTCCCGGGAAGGCCTCGCGCCCCGGCGGGCGACGCAGCAGCAGAGACATCTGCCGGTAGGCGACGGCCTGCTTGGAGAGGTCGTCGTAGACGATCACCGCGTGCATGCCGTTGTCGCGGAAGAACTCGCCCATGGTGCAGCCGGTGTAGGGGGCGAGGTACTGCAGCGGCGCCGGCTCGGAGGCCGTGGCCGCGATTACGATGGAGTATTCAAGCGCGCCCTTGTCTTCCAGCGCCTTGACGATCTGGGCCACGGTGGATCGTTTCTGGCCGATCGCGACGTAGATGCAGTAGAGCTTCTTCGACTCGTCGTCGCCCGCGTTCACGTCCTTCTGGTTGATGAAGGTGTCGAGCGCGATCGCGGTCTTGCCGGTCTGCCGGTCGCCGATGATCAGCTCACGCTGGCCGCGGCCAACCGGGATCAGGCTGTCGATCGCCTTGAGACCGGTCTGCATCGGCTCGTGCACCGACTTTCGCGGGATGATCCCCGGCGCCTTGACGTCGACCCGGCGGCGCTCGCCGCCCTGGATCGGGCCCTTGCCGTCGATCGGGTTGCCCAGCGCATCGACGACCCGGCCGAGCAGGCCCTTGCCGACCGGCACGTCGACGATGGCGCCGGTCCGCTTGACCGTGTCGCCCTCCTTGATCGCGCGGTCGTCGCCGAAAAGCACGATGCCGACGTTGTCGACCTCGAGGTTCAGGGCCATGCCCTTGATGCCGCCCGGGAACTCGACCATTTCGCCAGCCTGAACGTTGTCTAGCCCGTAGGCGCGGGCGACGCCGTCGCCTACCGAAAGAACCTGGCCGACTTCCGCGACGTCGGCCTCGGTGCCGAAGTTCTCGATCTGGTCTTTCAGAATTGCGGAGATTTCCGCGGCGCGGATGTCCATCACCCGACCCCTTTCATGGCGAACTGTAGTTTTTCGAGTTTCGTGCGCAGGGAGCTATCCATCATGCGGCTGCCGACCCGAACGACGAGCCCGCCGATCAGCGCGGGATCGACCTTGAGGTCGACTTCGACCTTGCCGCCGACGATCTTTTTCAGCGCGGCCGACAGCGCGGTCTCCTGTTCCTTGGTGAGCTCGCGCGCGGCGGTGACGTGCGCCGTGACCTCACCGCGGCGCCGCGCAAGCTCGCGCAGATAAGCGTCGATCATGGCCGGCAGGGCGAAGAGGCGGCGGTTGCCGGCGACCACCAGTACGAAGCGCCGGCTCAGGTCGCTGATCCCCGCCTTGTCGAGGATCGCCCCCATGGCCTTGGCCTGCTCGTCCCGGTCGTAGAGCGGGCTGCGGATCAGGGTCCGAAGCGCCTCGCTCTCGTCGATGAGTTTGTTGAAGGCGCGCAACTCGTCGGCGACGGTGTCGAGTTGCTTGGCGCCGTCGGCCAACTCGAACAGCGCCGAGGCGTAGCGCCCAGCAAGACCGCTCTCGCTCGTCGTCTCCCCAGCCAAACCTCTTCCCCAAGCATATACTGAGCCGACCGTCGGACGGGCGGTGGCGTGAAGACGCCGGAACTGAATGGATCGTCGACCGCCGGGTTGCCCCCACCTCCTCTGAGCGCGATCCCCTCCCAGAGGCGCAACGGTGGTATCATAGCCGCTCAAGGCGCGCAAGCCGAGTCGCGGCGGATTTCACGGCGCCGAGCGGCCCGGAAAGCCGCGTTCGCCCCAGCGCTTGCGCCGCTTCCGGCGACTTGCAAGAGTGCCGTCGGTTCACCCGGACAAGAGGCGAAGATGACCGAGCCGTCGCGGCCGGCCCGCGGCTTTCCGCGAAGCGAGTTCGAGGCCCGTGCGGCGCGCGCCCAGGCGCTCATGACCGAGGCGGGCCTCGACGGGCTGCTGGTCACGATCAAGGCCAACGTGCGCTACTTCAGCGGCTTCGATTCCCAGTTCTGGGAGAGCCCGACCCGGCCCTGGTTCCTGCTTGTGCCCCGGCAAGGCGCGCCGGTCGCCGTCATCCCCGAGATCGGCGCGCCGGGCATGGCCGCGACCTGGGTCGAGGACATCCGGACCTGGCCGGCCCCGGTGCCCGAGGACGACGGTGTCAGCCTGCTGGCCGCAGCGATCGAGGCGCTGCCGCGCCGCTTCGGCCGGATCGGCGCCGAACTGGGCCCCGAGACCGCGCTGCGCATGCCCGCGGCCGACTTCGAGCGGGTGCGCCGGGCCGTGGCGCCGCGCGAAGTCGCCGACGGCTCCGCCATCATCCGGCGCCTGCGCATGATCAAGTCGCCCGCCGAGATCGCCCGCATCCGGCACATCTGCCAGCTCGCAAGCGACGCCTTCGAGGCGCTGCCGGCCCGTCTCGGCGCCGGCGACAGCGAGCGCGAGGCCTGCCGCAAGCTGCGCCTCGAGCTGATCGGCCGAGGCGCCGACGACACGCCCTACGTCATGGGCGCCTCGGGGCCCGGCGGATACGACAACATCGTCATGGGCCCGACCGACCGGGTGCTCGGTCCCGGCGACCTTCTGATCATCGACACGGGCAGCGTGTTCGACGGCTATTTCTGCGACTTCGACCGCAACTTCGCCTTCGGGCCGCCGGACGATGCCGCGCGCCGCGCCCACGATGTGGTCTATCGAGCGACCGAAGCCGGGATCGCCGCGGCCAGGCCCGGCGCCACGACGACAGAGGTCTGGCGGGCCATGGCCGCGGTGCTCGAGGTCGGCGGCTCGATCGGCAACAACGTCGGCCGCCTCGGTCACGGCCTCGGGCTCGAGATGACCGAGCCGCCGTCGAACCGCCCCGGCGACGACACGCCGATCGAGCCCGGCATGGTGCTGACCATCGAGCCCGGCATGCTCTTCGCCCCCGGCCGGATGATGGTCCACGAGGAGAACCTGGTGGTCACCGAGGACAGCAACGCGCTCTTGACCCGCCGCGCCCCGCCGGAGATGCCGGTGATTCCGATCTGACGGCCCGCAGGACCAGGGGACCGCGATGTCGAATTGTCCAAGACACGGCAGCGGCGACAGGCTCGCCCGGTGGCGCCCGTGGCTCGCCGCCCTTCTGCTGGTGCCGGCGTCAGCCGGTGCGGCGGTGGCGCGGGACCTCTGCGCCGAGATCGCCCCCTTGATCGCCCTGGCGTCAAGCCCCGCGGACCCGGAAAGCCGGGGAGCAAGCAGCGCCGAGGTTGCCAGGCTCGGCGAGGCCTCATGCCGGGTGGTGACCCGGCCGAGCGGCGGCATCTCCTATTGCACCTGGACCTTCCCTTACCGCTCGGACGAAGCCGCGGCGGCCTTCGAAGATTTCGCCGATCAGCTGGAGAGCTGCTTTAAACCCGAGGCGGCACAAGGGGGCGGGCCGGGCGTGAACCACCCCGACAGCTACGCACAGCACCGCTACACCGCCGGGCCTGCGTCGATCAGCCTCTCGCTCAAGGACAAGGCCGCCCTCGACAGCACCTACGTCTCCGTCATCGTCTCAGGCAGGAAGTGACGGAAAGATTCCTACCCGGTTACACGGGCGGGGGCGCGGTTCGGCACAAGAAAACCGGGCGCCGATCCACTCGGCGCCCGGGGTTGTTCGAGGGAAAGGGCTTGCGCCCGGTTACGGCGTCATCACCAGGATTTCGACGCGCCGCTCGCTCTGCCTTTGCGAGTCGGTCAGCAGCTTGCCGATCCAGTCGTCGTCGCCGTAGGCCTGGCCGCGCGCGACGACCTGGTAGGTGTTGTCCTTGAGGCCGGCGCTCTTCAGGAAGTCGGCGACCGCCTCGGCCCGCCGCATGGCGAGCTTCTTGTTGTAGTCCTCGTTGCCGACCCGGTCGGCCATCCCGAGGACGCAGATCTCGGCGCCGGGATTGCCGGCGAAGCGCTCGGCCAGCGCGGTCAGGACCTTCTGGTCTTCCATGCTGATCTCCGAGGAATCGAAGGCGAAGTTGACCACCTTCGGCGATTGAACCTGGCTGCCGGGCATGCGCTTGCAGTCCACGGCCTGGGCCTCGGCGTCCTGAGAAACCAGGAACGACGCGACGGCGAAGGTGGCCAGGACGGCGATAACGCCCGTCTTGATCCTTATCGACATTGGCTTACTCTCCTCTGGGTGCGTTCTTGTTGAGAAAGAGCGCTGCTTCGCCCCACTTGCGAACACTTGCCCCTAAGTTGACGCGGCGCGTTGATTTGAATCAAGCTTTTCCGCGGGCGGGCGATAGCTCGCCGTCACCCTGGCCCGGTGCTTGTCTTGCGCATGGTCACGCGCGGCGTCCAGTTGCGCGGAAGACTCTCTAAGGGCTTGCGGATCACCTGGAATCCGGCGCGGCGGAACAGGGCTTCGGTGCCGAAGTAGGCATTGTCGTCGCCGGTTCGCGCGTCGCCGGCGCGGGGATAGGCCTCGACCGCCGGCGCGCCCTGCTGGAAGGCATAGGCCGCCGCCGCCTCGATCAAGGCGACCGCGACCCCGCGGCCTCGCGCAGTCTTTCGAACCGTGATGCAGGGGATGACCCAGACCTCCAGCTGGTCGACCCGCGGCGTCGCCCGCGATGCGTCCACCCGCCCGAGCTCGCCGCGCGGCGCGACCGCGACCCAGCCGACGGGCTCCTCGCCCTCGAAAGCGAGCAGGCCCGGCGCCCGTGCCCGTCCCGCCAACTTCGCCATGGCGGCCTTCCTGCGGTGGCTGCCAGGGCCCGAACCGGGCAAGGCCTTGATCTCCGCGTCGGTCAGGCGCGGGTGCATGCACCAGCAGCTCCCGCCCCAGCTGCCGCGCACCACGGTGGCGAAGGAATCCAGCAGCGCGGGGGTCAGGGGGCGGAAAGAAAGCGCGATATCGGTCACGACGAGCAACTCAAAGAAAACTATAGGGGTCGATGTCGATCTGCAGGCGGACCTGGCCGGGCAGCTCGAGCGGCGCCAGCCAGGGGCGCAGGACGCCCTGGGGCGCGATGTCGCGGCGGGTGCGGATCAAGAAGCGGCGCCGGTGGCGGCCGCGCAGGATCGCGAAGGGCGCGGGCGCCGGCCCCAGGATGTCGACACCCTCGAGGTGGGGGCGCGTGCGGGCGAGGCGGCGCGCGACCTCGTCGACCTGGCGCGCGTCGGGACCCGAGAGGATCAGTGCGGCGAGGCGCGCGAAGGGCGGCATGCCCGCCAGCTTCCGGCACTCGGCCTCGACCTCGAGGAAGCGGTCACGGGCGTCGGGCGCCTGCGAGGCCAGCGCCTGCATCACCGGATGCTCGGGATCGCTGGTCTGGATCAGCACGCGGCCCGGGCGCTCGGCGCGTCCCGCGCGCCCGGCCACCTGGTGCAGCAGCTGATAGGTGCGCTCGGCTGCCCGCAGGTCGCCGCCGGCCAGCCCCAGGTCGCCGTCGACCACGCCAACCAGGGTGAGCAGGGGGAAGTGGTGGCCCTTGGCGATAATCTGGGTGCCGATCAGGAGATCGACCTCGCGCGCCTGGATCTGCTCGATCAGGGCCTGGGCCGCCGCCGGCCCCGACAGGCTGTCGCTCGAGACCAGCAGGCTGCGCGCCTCGGGAAACAGCAGCGCCACCTCTTCGGAAAGACGCTCGATACCGGGGCCGCAGGCCGCCATGCTGCCTTCGGCACCGCAGTTCTCACAGGTCTGGGGCGCCGGCGCCCAGTAGCCGCAATGGTGGCACTGCAGGCGGCCCGCCAGGCGGTGCTCGACCAGCCAGGCGGTGCAGTTCGGGCAGCCGAGGCGGTGGCCGCAGGCGCGGCACAGGGTGAGCGGCGCGAAGCCGCGGCGGTTGAGGAAAAGCAGCACCTGCTCGCCGGCGGCAAGGGTCTCGGCAACCGCCTGGCGCAGCGCCTTGGAGAGCCAGCTCTGGTGCGCCCCGGGCGGCGCCCCTTCCGGCGTCTCGAGGCGCGGCGGCGGGTCCTTGCGCAGGTCGATCAGCGTGACCGCCGGCAGCTCGGCGGCGCCGTGGCGCGACGGCAGGTGGACGCTGGCGTAGCGCCCGGTCCTGACGTTGGTGACGGTCTCCAGCGAAGGCGTCGCCGAGACCAGGACCACCGGGCGGTTCAGGGTGCGGGCCCGGACCACGGCCATGTCCCGGGCGTGGTAGATGACGCCGTCCTCCTGCTTGAAGGCGGCGTCGTGCTCCTCGTCGACCACGATCAGGCCGAGCTCCGGGAAGGGCAGGAAGAGCGACGAGCGCGCGCCGACCACGATGCGCGCCTCGCCCAGCGCAACCGCGCGCCAGGTGCGCCGCCGCTCGGCGGCCGAGAGGTCCGAGTGCCACGCCGCCGGCAGGGCGTCGAAGCGGCTCTTGAAGCGCTCCAGCCACTGGCCGGTCAGCGCGATCTCGGGCAGCAGCACCAGAACCTGGCGGCCGGCCGCCAGCGCGCCCGCGATGGCCTCGAAGTAGACCTCGGTCTTGCCGGCGCCGGTGACGCCGTCCAGCAGGGTGACCGAGAAACCGCCGTCGAGTCGGCCGGCGATCTCGGCCACGGCCGCCTGCTGATCGGGCGAGAGGCGCGCGCCCGGGCGGCGCCAGTCCGGCGTCTCGAAGCGCGAGGGCTGCGGCAGGGCGACCGGCTCGAGCGCGCCCGCCGCGGCGAGGCCCTTGACCACGCCCGTGCCGACGCCCGCCGCCCGCGCCAGCTCGGCGGCCGGCCGCGCCGGACCTTCGGCCAGGACCGCGAGCACGCGGCGCCGGTGCGGCGTCAGGCGCAGGCCGGCGGGAGCGGCGCCCGGGGCGAGGCGGTAGGCGGTGACCGGCTTCGGCGGCTCGAGCGCGGCCGGCACGCTGAGCGCCATGCGCAGCACCGCGCCCGGCGGCGCCATGGTGTAGTCGGCGACCCAGTCGACGAAGCGCCGCTCGGCCTCGGGCAGGGCCGGCAGGTCGACCACCTCGGCGACCTCGCGCAGCCGCGACGCCGCGACCCCCGGCGCCGCGGGGTCGGGGTCCCAGACCACGCCCGGCACCTCGCGCCGGCCGAGCGGGACCTTGACGATCTGGCCCGGGGCGAGGGCGGGCCCCGCCGGAGCGGCATAGTCGTAGGGCCCCGGCAGCGGCAGTGGCAGCAGGACCGAAACGCGCGCCGGCTCGTCCGAAACGCGCTCCGGAGCCAGGTCGGGGCCGCCCGGCAGCGGACGGGCGAAGCTGGCGCGGCGCGGTGGCATGGGATACAATGTAACCAAGCTCGGGGCCGCGGCCCAGAGCCGCCGCCATGGTAAACCCGCCGCCGTTCGAGGAGCTTACGCAACAGGATGAAATTCTTTGTCGATACCGCCGATGTCGACGAGATCCGCGACCTGGCCGCGACGGGTCTGCTCGACGGGGTCACGACGAATCCCTCCCTTGTCGCCAAGACCGGCCGCGACTTCGTGACCGTGCTGAAGGAGGTCTGCGCCCTGGTGCCGGGCCCGATCAGCGCCGAAGTCACGGCGACCGAGCCGGACGCCATGCTCGAGGAAGGGCGCCATCTGGCCGGCGTGGCCGACAACATCGTGATCAAGGTGCCGCTGACGCCGAACGGGCTGAAGGCCTGCAAGACGCTCTCCGGGGAAGGCATCAAGGTCAACGTCACGCTGTGCTTCTCGGCGGCGCAGGCGATCCTCGCGGCCAAGGCGGGCGCGAGCTACATCTCGCCCTTCGTCGGACGGCTCGACGACGTCGGCACCGACGGGCTGCAGCTGATCGCCGATATCGTGCAGATCTACGAGTCCTACCCGGCTTTCTCGACCGAGGTGCTGGTCGCCTCGGTGCGCCACCCGATCCACGTGGTCGAGGCGGCGAAGCTGGGCGCCCACGTCGCCACCATCCCGCCCGGGGTCCTGCGCGCGATGTTCAAGCATCCGCTGACCGACAAGGGCCTGGACGCCTTCCTGGCGGACTGGGCGAAAACCGGGCAGAGCATCCTGAACCCGGCGGAGGAATCTGCGAGCGATGCGACGGAACCGGCCAGACGCCGCGCCTGAGGGCAGCGCCGGGCGGCCGGCCGAGGATGCGGCGCCGGCGCGCGAGCCGACCGCCGCGCAGGTCGCCAACTTTCTGCGTCGGAACCCGAACTTTCTGGCCGAGCAGCCAGACCTGCTGACCGAGCTCATGCCGCCGGCCCGGGTCCAGGGCGACGGCGTGGTTGACCTTCAGCAGGTCATGGTCGAGCGGCTGCGCGAGAAGGTCGAGTCCATGACCAAGGCGCGCGACGCCCTGGTACACGCCGGACGCAGCAACATGGCGGCGCAGAACCGGGTGCATACGGCGATCCTGGCGCTGCTCGGCGCGCGCTCCTTCGAGCACCTGATCGAGACCTGCACCACGGACCTGGCGGTGGTTCTCAATCTCGACGCCGTCACCCTGGGCGTCGAGCGGCAGACCAGCGACGTGCCGCCGCTGCGCCTCGGCGGCCTGTGCCAGCTCGAGCCCGATACGGTGGATTCCCTGATCGGTCGGGGGCGCAAGCTGATCCTGCACGGCGATATCGAGGGCAGCCCCACGGTCTTCGGCAAGGCGGCCGGCCTGGTCGCCTCGCAGGCGCTGATCCGGCTTGAAATCAGCCCGCAGACGCCGCCCGCCCTGCTGGCGCTGGGGTCGCGGCGCGCGGACCAGTTCCATCCGGGGCAGGGCACCGAACTTCTGGCCTTTCTGGCGGCCGCCCTGGAGCAGTGCATCCGGGCATGGTTGAACATTCCGGGATAACCCAGACAGCTCTGGATGATCGGGTACACGAGGCCCTGCTGGCTTGGCGGTCCTGGCTGGCCGACCAGAAGCGCGCGGCGCCCAACACCTGCAACGCCTATACCCGTGACGCCTGGGACTTCCTGGCCTTCCTGGCGCCGCATTTGGGCGGCCCGGTCGATCTCGAGGCCCTGTCGAATCTGAAGGCAGCCGACTTTCGCGCCTGGCTGGCCGCGCGCGCGGGACGCGGAGTCGGGCGGAGCTCCAACGCGCGGGCGCTCTCGGTTCTGCGCAGCCTGTTCCGCTGGCTGAAACAGCAGGGTCTGGCCGACAACGCGGCGCTCGCCTCGGTCGCCTCGCCCAAGCTGCCGCGCGCCGTGCCCCGGGCGCTGAGCGCCGAGGAGGCGGAGGACTGCCTTGACGCAGTGACCGACCTGGCGGGCCAGGGCTGGTCGTCCAAGCGCGATCTCGCGGTCCTGCTGCTGCTCTACGGCGCGGGCCTGCGGATCGGCGAGGCGCTTTCGCTCAGGCGACGGGACGCGCCCCGGCCCGGCCAGGAGGCCCTGGTGATCACCGGCAAGGGCGGCAAGCAGCGGCTGGTGCCGCTGCTGCCCGTGGTGATCGGGGCGATCGACGACTACGTCGCGGCCTGCCCCTACCGGCTGCCGGACGAGGGGCCGCTGTTCCTCGGCGCGCGGGGCGGCGCCCTGGGCGCGCGGCGTGTGCAGGCGCTCATGGCCGATCTCCGCGCCTGGCTCGGCCTGCCTCCCGGCGCCACGCCCCACGCCTTGCGCCACAGCTTCGCGACCCATTTGCTGGCCGGCGGCGGGGACCTCAGGACGATCCAGGAGCTTCTCGGGCACGCCTCCCTGTCAACCACCCAGCGCTACACGGCGGTTGACACGGCGTCGCTGCTCTCGGTCTACCGCCGCAGCCACCCGAGGGCGGAGCAGGACCGGAAACCATGACTCTGTCGGGCAGACAGGCCCTGATGCGGCTGCGCCGCAACCGGCCCGAAGGCGAAGCGGCCCGGCCGAGCTTCGTGCCACCGCCGGAAGAGCAGGGCCCGGCGGAAGCGGGCGACGGCCTTCGGCTCAGGCCCATGGCGCTCGGGCAGGTCGCCGAGGCGGCGATCGCCCGCAGCAGGGAAGCCGGTGGCACGACCCGCGACCAGTGCGAAGCGGCTTTTCGCGCCCTGCTGGAGAGCGAGCCCTGCCTGCCGGTCGCCAGCGCCCAGCGGCTGATCGACGAGGCCCTGACGCGTCAGGGGCGCAGGCGTTCGGCGCTGGCCACCTTGCCGATCGCGGTGACTCTCTGGGTCGCCTTCGCCACGCTTCTCGCCGTGCTGGCCTCGGCGGCGGCCTTTCCCCTGGCGATCGCCGTCGCGCTGCACTGGTGGGCGCCGGTCGGGCCCTCGACGCTCAGTCCGCTCAGCATGATCCTGGTGTTCACCCTGCCGCTCGCCCTGGTCGGCTTCATCGTACTGGCCTGGCGCGCGTACCTGGCCCGCCGCCCGGCCGAGGCGGCCGCCCTAGCTTGCCTGCCGCTGGTCTATATCGCCGGGACCGCGGCCAGCATGGCCCTGCCATGAGACCGAGAGCTCGCGGAACCCGGGCGCACCCCAGAGGGCCCGCTCGGCGAGGAAACGGCGCGCGGCCGAGTCGGCGGCCGGTCCGCGGCCGGTGGTAAGCAGATCGAGGCCGCCGCTGCCGGGGTCGGCGAACTCCGGGTGGCGAAGCAGGTAGGCCGCGAGGCTCTCGGCGACCAGCGCCGGCTGGGACAGGATCCGGGTGGTCGCGGGCAGGCAGGCGGTGAAGAGCTCCTCGACCAACGGATAGTGGGTACAGCCCAGGATAACGGCGTCCGGCCGACCCTTGGGCGTGCGTTCGCAGAGGGCGGCGGCGTAGCCCTCGACCACGCGGCGGATCTCCTGCGCCGGCGCCCCCGACTCGATCTTGCCGACGAGATCGGGGCAGGCCTGCTGGAACACGGTAATGGCCGGCGCCCGTCGCTCGATCTCGTGCCGGTAGGCGCCGCTCTCCACGGTCCGCCGGGTGGCGAAGACGCCGACGTCGAGCGCGCGGCCGCCGATTTCAAGGGGCTCGGCAGGGTGGTCGCGCCGCCAGGGCACTTCGGTGATCGCCTCGACCACCGGGACCAGCACGCCCAGGACCCGGCGGTCCGGATAGGCGCCCGGCAGCCACTCCTGCTGGAGCCGGCGCAGGGCGACGGCGGCGGCCGTGTTGCAGGCCAGCACGACCAGGCGGCAGCCGCGACGGAACAGGGTCTCGACATGCTCCACCGTCAGCTCGAAGAGCTCGCTCTCCGAGCGGCCGCCGTAGGGCGCCCTCTCGTGATCGCCCAGGTAGACGAATTCCTCCTCGGGAAGACGGCGCACCAGCGCCGCCAGCACTGTCAAGCCGCCGCTGCCCGAATCGAAGACTCCGATCATCCTGTCCGGCTCCCGCTTCCTTCCCGTCCGGCGCCGCGATGACAGCGCGCGACCGTGGCGGGGAGAAGTTCGAATAGAGGTAGGATTACGGCAGCGGGGCTACGAAATGCTGAATCTGGGCATCTTGAACACGGCCTTGCCACAGGCGGCGCCGGCCATTCCATGGTCCGGGCAGGTCTGGTGGGAGGAGAGCGGTGCGGGTTCCAGCGAGCTTAGTATGAAAGAAGGCCCTATGGAGGAACCCTCGGCAGAGTATTGCCTTGATCGCCGCCGCCGTGGAACCCACACCAATGATTTTGTAACAGGGCTCCTATCGGGCCTTTGTGACTTATGTCACAGATCGGCGCTTTTTTTGACACAGGGCCCCTAGCAGGACGATGAAAAGGCCTGGAGTCCTTGATCACGGTCATCCTTCGACAAGCTCAGGATGAGGGTAAGTGCTTGAAACATTTCGCCCTCACCCTGAGCTTGTCGAAGGGTGATGATCCCGACTGAGCACTTTGTCAGCAGCCTGCTAGAGCTGATCCGGAGCTAGATGTGGATGGCCCGCTTGTCCACGGCGAGCGCCGCCTCCTTGACCGCCTCGCCCATCCCGGGGTGGGAGTGGACCGTCCGGGCGATATCCTCCGAGCTGGCCCCGAACTCCATGGCGATCACCGCCTCCGCCAGAATGTCGCCGGCCAGGGGCCCGACGATATGGACGCCCAGGACCTTGTCGCTCCGGGCGTCGGCCAGGATCTTGACCAGGCCGTCGGTCTCGGCGTTGGCCCGGGCCCTGCTGTTGGCGGTGAAGGGGAACTTGCCGACCTTGTAGTCGACCCCCGCCTCCTTGAGCTGCTCTTCGGTCTGGCCGACGCCGGCGACCTCGGGCCAGGTGTAGACCACCCCGGGCACCAGGTTGTAGTCGACGTGGCCGCTCTGTCCCGCCAGCATCTCGGCGCAGACGACACCGTCCTCCTCGGCCTTGTGGGCGAGCATGGGGCCCGGCACGCAGTCGCCGATGGCGTAGATTCCCGGCACCGAGGTCTGGTAGCGCTCGTCGACCCGAATGAAGCCGCGGTTGTCCTTGGCGACGCCGAGCGCCTCGAGGCCGAGGCCCTCGGTGAAAGGGCGGCGGCCGATCGCGACCAGCACGACGGAGGCGGCCAGCTCCTGCGCCTCCCCGCCCTTGACCGGCTCGACCGAGAGCGTGACCCCGGATTTGTTGGTCTTGCCGCCGGTGACCTTCATGCCGAGCTTGAAGTCGAGCCCCTGCTTCTTCAGGACGCGCTGGGTCTGCTTGGCGATCTCGTCGTCCATGCCGGGCAGGATGCGGTCGAGGAACTCGACCACGGTCACCTTGGCGCCGAGCCGCGACCAGACCGACCCGAGCTCGAGCCCGATCACCCCGGCGCCGATCACGATCAGATTCTCCGGCACCTTGCCGAGCTCCAGCGCGCCGGTCGAGGTCACCACGGACTTCTCGTCGATCTCGATGCCCGGCAGGGGCGTGGACTCGGAGCCGGTGGCGATCAGGATGTTCTTGGCCTTGAGCGTCTCCTCGCCGCCCTCGCTGAGCGCGACCTTGACCTCGCCGGCTGCCGGGATAGAGCCGAAGCCCTTCACGTAGTCGATCTTGTTCTTCTTGAACAGGAACTCGATGCCCTTGGTCAGGTCGTCGACCACCTTGACCTTGCGGCTCATCATGCCCTTGAGATCGAGCGTGATCTTGCCGAGCTTGATGCCGTGATCGGCGAAGTGGTGCTGCGCGTCGGCGAACTTCTCGGACGATTGCAGGAGCGCCTTGGAGGGAATGCAGCCGACGTTGAGGCAGGTCCCGCCGAGCCGCCCGCGCGATTCGACGCAGGCCGTCTTGAGGCCGAGCTGCGCGGCGCGGATCGCGGCGACGTAGCCGCCCGGCCCGCCGCCGATCACCACCAGGTCATAGGTCCGATCGCTCATGTCCTGTCGTCCGGAGAAGTTTCGCGAGGAAGCTCGCGCACCATGCCGCAAGTGCGTGATCAGGACAAGGCGCCACCCCTAGAGCGCGCGGGGAAGCCCCGCCTACTTGACGGCCCGGACCAGCATGGCCTGGCCCTCGTAGGCGTCGTTCCGCCTGTGGGTGATCTCGGAGAACCCGGCCTCGCGCAGCAGCTCCGAGAGCTGCCCAAGGTCCATCTGGTAGAGCATCGACCCCAAGCGGAAGCGGTTGACGTCGAGCACGTGCTGATAGGCCTCCTTGACCTGGTCGAACTGGCCGTTGCGGACCAGATCCTCCCGGATGCGTTCGAACAGCACCTCGAGATCGGTGTCGCGCTTCGGGCCGCTGATTCTCACGTCGCCGCCCGGCTTGAGGACGCGAAGCACCTCGCGCAGGCAGGCGAGCGGGTCGCTCAGGCTGTAGAGAACGTTGTTCATGATCGCGCTGTCGAAGTAGTCGTCCTGGAAGCCGAAGAGCGACGTCACGTCCTGCTTCACGGGAATCACGCCGGGTCCCTCGTCGTCGTCCCGCAGGCTGCCCTCGCATTTCGCGCAGAGCAGGTCGAACATGGCGTAGTTGTTCTCGAGCGCGTAGATCGTCGTATCGGGCGCCCGGTCCAGGAGCCGCACCGTCAGGTTGCCGGTGCCGGCGCCCAGATCTATCACGCGGCTGCCGGGCTCGATCGCCGGCAGGCCGCCGCGTTCGCCCAGCATGTCGGCGAGCAGCCCGTTGTAGACCTCGGTGTTGCTAAGGACGAGATCGTAGGTCAGCGCATACTCGGACCAGAGCTGCTCGTGTCCGAGCACACGGATCAGATCGTGGCGGAATTTCACGGCCTCGCCCTCGACCCAGAACTTGGGCGAGATAATGATCAGCCAGCCGATGCACTCGCCATCGTCGCCCGGCAGCCGGTAGGCGCGCTTCTTGCCGGAGATCTTGCCGTAGCGCCGACTGGTGAACTCGATCGTCTCGACATCGACCGCCGGCAGTTTCGTCTCGTCACCAAAACGGGCGATGCCGTGATCGACCACGGTTTCGTAGTTGTCGAGGAAATAGGTCCACTCGAGCACGCCGTGACCGCGCCGCCCCTCCATGGTGCGATCGAAGGCGAGCGAGAAGGCCTCGTTCCAGTCGACGATGCGGAACTTCCGGTCGAGCAGGTACATCGGCGCCATGCGGTCGGCGATCGGCACGGACTTGACCGCCAGTCGGTCGCGCAGGATCTCGTAGGCCGGCGCGTTCTCGCCGGGGATCGCGCGCTCCTTGACGTAGGCCTCGCGCTGCGCGACCTCGTCCTCCTCGAGGGTCCGGACCGGCGTGGCTTCGCGGATCTCGACCGAACGCCGCAGGTACTGCTCGGCCGAGAACTCCGCGTTGGCCGTCATCTTGCCGAGGGCGAAGCTGCCCTTCTTCAGGCGCATGCCCTGCGCGACGGCCACGCCGAGACCCAGCACGACCACGCTGCACCCCAGGAAAGCCAGTACCTTGCCGAGCGAGTCCTCCTGGTAGATGGCGATGTAGATCGCGACGACGCTCAGCAGGACACCGGCAGAGAGAATGCCGATGCCGAGCCGCTTGGCGAAGGATCGCGGAGAGACGCCGAGCGTCCCCGGGCCGGACAGCGCGTGCTCGGTCATGCATGCACCTCTCTAGGCTTTGCCGGCGAGAGCCATCGCTGCATGGCGATCGCCGGCACGCCGATGTCGGTGAAGGAGTCGCAATTCAGCTGATCGAGCTTGCGGAAGCCGCAGGTTTCGTAGAATTGCCTGTGATTCTCCAAGCAGCCGAGAAAGAGCACGGCGATCCGCTTCTCCTCGGCCATGGCGACCAGGGTGTCGACCAGCGCCTCGCCGATGCCCTGCTTGCGGTGCTCCGGCGCGACGATGACCCGGCTGACCTCGGCGTTGGTGATGTTGTTGACCACCAGTTCCCTGAAGTGCCGCCGGTAGGCCCGGAACGAGGAGAGGATGTCGTAGGGATCCTCGATCCTCTCCGGATAGTTGAAGTTCCGATAGGCGATGCGGTCGTTCTTCTCCCAGATCATCTTGCGGATCAGCTTCGCGTAGCGCGGGACCTCGCGGCCGACCACGTTGACCAGCCGAGCGCAGCCGATCATTCGGCCGCCCGGCAGGAAGGCGCCGACCGGGCGGGACATGCGGTCCGTGAAGCTGACGTCCCAGCGCACCGTGGTCTGGTCGTCGTCGGGGTAGTCACGGCTCGCCGGGATGTATCCCATCTCCCGATAGACCTGATAACGCAGCCGAAAATAGGATTCGAGCTCGCTCTCTGTTTCCAGCTCGCGGATCGCGACCTGCTCGCGGGCGGCCAGCCGCACCACGGCCTTGCGTATCGCGTGCCGCGGGTCCTCAGCGGTCACGAAAATTGTACTCTGGCAGGGTGCCGCCGAGGGATAGGACCGGGTCCGGCGCTCGGCCGAGGGCGAGCGGATTACCACCGAAAGCCGGCGCGCCGCGATCTCGTCAGGGTCGAGCACCTGATAGACCTCCGGCTCGCCGAAACCGAGGGCGACGAAGATACGGCTGTCTGGATGGCTGCGCAGATCGTCCGCCGCGCTGGTCAGGCTGTCGGTCTCGTAGACCCGGCCGACCAAGCCGCTGAAATGCGGGTTGGGCGGCTCGGAGCGCCACTTCTTGATGGCCGGAACGAGATGCCTGTCTTCCGGGCCGTTGGTCACCAGGGCGATATCGACGGACGGCGCCATCACGCAATCTCCGGGCGAGGCTGCCCGCGTGAGCGAGATCTGTCCGAAGCGCTGCGGTCTCGATCTTATCGGCGACGGCCGCTTGCTCAGGCCAGCCTCGGCTGCGGGACACCTGCAAAGTAACTAGCACATCCCGGGAGGCTAGTCGCCTTAATCTAGATTCGTTGTGGCTTTTACCACTCTCGGTGAGATTGCGCCGAAGCCGGCCGCTACATGTCGAGCAGCAGGCGCTCGGGATCCTCGATCGCCTCCTTGACGCGGACCAGGAAGGTGACCGCCTCGCGACCGTCGATGATCCGGTGATCGTAGCTGAGCGCCAGGTACATGACCGGCCGCGCCTCGATCTTGCCGTCCTCGACCACCATGGGCCGCTGCTGGATCTTGTGCAGGCCCAGGATGCCCGACTGGGGCATGTTGAG
>JASJEC010000063.1 GCA_030064845.1 Kiloniellales bacterium | reverse complement strand
GGCGCCTTCCTGGGGCACCTCTATCCTGTCTGGCTGCGCTTCCGGGGCGGCAAGGCGGTCGCGACCACTTTGGGCATCTGGCTCGCCATTGCCTGGCCGGTTGGCGTCGCCTGCTGCCTGACCTGGCTGGCGGTCGCTTTCGCCTTCCGCTACTCCTCGCTCGCCGCGCTGATCTCCCTGGCCGCGGGGCCGGCCTACGGATGGCTGCTCATGAGCGACCTGCAGCTGGTCCAGTTCGGCGCCGTCCTGGCGCTCTTCGTCTGGCTGCGGCACCACGAGAACATCCGGCGCCTGATCAAGGGCGAGGAATCCAAGATCGGCCAGAAGACGACGTAGCGGCGGCGCTACTCCGCGGCGTCGACCGATACGGCGGGCTGGTTGCCGTTCATCACGATGACCCGCACCTGGCCGGTCTCGACCGCCTTCATCATGGCCTCGGCCCGGGTCTTGTCCGCGATCGCGCTCAGCACTTCGCGGATCTGACTGGGCGAGAAGCCCTCTGGCAGCTCGGTGAAGAGGTTGCGCACGCCGCGGCCTTCGTTCTGGCGGCGGCGCGCCTCCTCCTCGGCGATCTGCGTCAGCGTCTTCTGGCGCTCCAGGTCTTCCTCGGCCGCGATCTTCTCGGCGACCGCGTTGAGCACCTTGGAGGGCGGCAGGATCTTGCGCAGCTGCACCGGCTGGATCGTGAAGGTGGCGAGCGCCTCCTCCGGCGAGAAGCCGGCGGCCTCCAGGTCTTGGACCAGCAGCCGGCGGAAGCGCTCCTCGATCTTCTGCGCCAGGCGGTCGCGGGCGATGGTCGTCGCGTCGCGCCAGGTGAAGGTCGCGACGGCGTCGCGAACCGAGGCGCGCGCCGCCGGAATGACCAGCTGGCTGGCGACGACGTACTGGTTGCCGAAGCGCTGAAAGATGCGCCAGCTGGACGGCGCGTTGAGACTGAGCGGAAACCCGACGTCGATGGTCAGGGGCGTGCTGTCCGAGGAGACCGCCACGATTTCCTCGCCGGCCCGGCCCCGCTTCTGTTCCGAGCCGCTGAAATCGAACATGGTCCGGCGTACCGAGAAGTCCTCGAAGACGTAGAGCGGATTGACGACATGGAGGCCTTCTTCGTAGCTGCGCTGCTGGACGGCGCCGAACAACGTCGCGACCGATACGTGACCCGGCGGCACGATCTGGATAATGGAGGCGATGATGCCGCCCGCGCCGAGCAGGAAGAAGACCGTGGCGGTGATCTTGGCGCCCAGCGCCCGGCTGCCGCCGATGGCGAGCGCGACGAAGGCCATGAGGCCGGCGAGCAGAAGCGCGACCACGCCGAGAATGAGAGTGACGGACATCGGAGGTCCTTTCGCCTGGCGCCGCGACAAATGGTCGGGCAGAGGCCTGTTTGAGCGAAGGGACGCTACCAGTGGGCGGTTACGGCTTCGTTAGGAGGGGGAGGCGCTCAGGCCCGCGCGACTCGGTACCCGACCCGCGGGAAGTGCACGGCCGTGGTGCCGACCCGCTCGTCCTCGCGGCGCAGCACGACCTCGTGGAGGTCGAGGCGCAGCAGTTCGCCGGTCACCGGCGGGTTGCCGGTGACGCCTTCGGAGACGACGGATACGGCCTCGCCGGGCTCCAGGTCGAGGGGTTCGGCGGAATCGCGGGCGGTTGTCAGATCCGGCGTCGCGTCGCGCGCAATGGCCAGAGCGTCGGCGGCCTCGAAGTCCTCGGGGCGTCCGTGCCCGATGGCCTCGACGCGCCGCTCCCAGGCCACGAGCTTGTTGAACTGGGCGAGGAACTCGGCGCCACGGCTGTAGCGCCCGCGGATGAACCATACCAGATAGTAGCAGAGCGCATCCGGCAGCCCCGGGCGTTCGCCCAACAGGAACTCGCGCCCCGTCGCCAAGCGCTGCTCGATCCAGTCGAACTGAGCGCGCAGCTGGGCCAGGGACTCCGGAAGCTCCGCCTTGACCGCGGCGAGGTCGTGATCTGGGCCGAAGTAGAGGCGACCACGGTCGGCGGCGAAGGCCGCCGGCAGGGAGTCGGCGGCATCCCCGAAGACGACGGCGATGGCCGTCTTGAACAGGGGCCCGTCGGTCCAGCGGCTGAGGCCCCAGGCCAGGCCGTCGGCCCCGCCTGGTACCAGGGTGGGCTCGGGATAGCGACCTTCCAGCGCGCGCAGGATGCAGAGGCTGTCGCAAAAGACTTCGGCGCCGATCTGCATCACCGGGGTCAGGCGATGGCCGCCGGTCAGGGGCATGAGGTCAGGCTTGGGCGGCACCCTCGGGATCAGAACCGAGCGCCAGGCGAGCCCCTTCATGCCCAGGGCCAGTCGGACCTTCTCGGACACCGGCGACTGCGGGTAGTGATGCAGGATGACCTCGGTCATGGTCGGTGCCCCGGCAATTGGCTGGAGCGGGAACGATGTCGCCAATTCCCGCGTACCGCAACCGTCGGGCCGCCGTTCTTTCCTTTTTGTTAGCCACCCGCTGATTGACTGCGGCGCCCCTCAAAAGGGCGCCCGCGCCGCGCGATGCCCGAGAGAAGAGCTTGACGCGCGGCTCTTTTCCTTCACAAGGTCGCCGAATGAGGCCGTCCGGAACACGAAAGCTCGACGACGCGGAGTTGCTGGACTGGCTGCGCCTGATCCGCAGCGAGAACGTCGGCCCGATCAACTTCCGGCGCCTGCTCGAGCTCTATGGCGGCGCCGGGCCCGCACTCAAGGCCCTGCCGGAGCTGGCGCGGCGCGCCGGCCGCGCGCGGGCGATCCGCATCGGCACCCGCGACGCGGCGGCGCGCGAGCTGGCGGCGATCGAGCGACTCGGTGGCCGCGCGATCGCGCTCTGCGAGCCCGAGTATCCGGTTCCCCTCGCGGCCATAGACGACGCGCCGCCGGTGCTCTTCACGCTGGGAGACACCGGAATGCTGGAGCGTAGCTGCGTCGCCATCGTCGGTGCCCGGAACGCCTCGGCGAGCGGTCGCCGCCTGGCCCGGCAACTGGCGGGCGAGCTCGGTGCCCATGGCCTCGTCGTCGCCTCCGGGCTGGCCCGCGGGATCGACGCCGCCGCCCACGGCGGCGCGCTGGGCAGCGGCACGATCGCCGCGCTGGCCGGCGGTCTCGACGTTGTCTACCCGCCGGAAAACGAGCAGCTCCACCGGGAGATCGCCGAGCGCGGCCTGATCGTCACCGAGGTGCCGCCGGGGACCGTACCGACGGCCCGGCATTTCCCCCGGCGCAACCGCCTAATCTCCGGCCTCTCCCTGGGCGTGCTCGTCGTCGAGGCGGCGCTCCGTTCGGGCTCGCTGATCACGGCGCGCTGCGCTTTGGAGCAGGGGCGCGAGGTCTTCGCCGTGCCGGGATCGCCGCTCGACCCCCGGGCGCGCGGCTGCAACCACCTGCTTCGGCAGGGCGCCGTCCTGGTCGAAAGCGCCGAGGATGTGGTCCAGTCGATCACCGGCATGGCGCCGCACTGCGGCCCGGCCCCGCAGCCCCCGGCCGCGGAGCCGGCGGCGCCCTTGCCGTCCGACGGCGAGATCGAAAGCGTGCGGCTCAGGATCGAGGCGCTGCTCGGCGTCGCGCCCGTTACGGTTGACGAAATGATCAGACAGTCCCATTTGTCCCCCGCCGCTGTAAACATGGCGCTGATGGAGCTCGAACTGGCTGGACGCGCGGAGCGGCAGCCCGGCAACCGCTACGCCCTTGGCAGCGAAAAAGGCGTCAAATCACCGTGATGGGGCAAGTCCGAACGGCTCGGAGTTCCGTTTAAGACCCAAACGCTAGGGAGCCCAACTGCCACCGATGAACGCGATCGTCGTCGTCGAGTCGCCCGCGAAGGCGAAAACCATCAACAAGTACCTCGGCCGCGAGTTCCAGGTGCTGGCCAGCTACGGCCACGTCCGGGACCTGCCCGCAAAGGACGGCTCCGTTCGCCCCGAGGAAGACTTCGCGATGAGCTGGACCGTCGATCCCAAGGCCGACAAGCGGCTGAAGGAGATCGCCCAGGCGGTGAAGGGCGCCGATGAACTCTACCTGGCGACCGACCCGGACCGCGAGGGCGAGGCGATCTCCTGGCATATCGCCGAGGAGCTCAAGCGGCGCCGGGCGCTGGCCGGCGTCGAGGTCAAGCGCGTCGTGTTCAACGAGGTCACCAAGACCGCGGTGATCGACGCCTTCAAGCAGCCGCGCGAGCTGAACAGCGAGCTGATCGACGCCTATCTGGCCCGCCGCGCTCTGGACTACCTGGTCGGTTTCACGCTGTCGCCGGTCCTGTGGCGCAAGCTGCCCGGCAGCCGCTCGGCGGGCCGCGTGCAGTCGGTGGCCCTGAGGCTGGTCTGCGAGCGCGAGGCGGAGATCGAGGTCTTCAAGCCCCAGGAGTACTGGACCGTCGACGTCGGGCTGCAGAACCCGGCCGAGGCCGATTTCACCGCCCGGCTAACCCATCTGGGCGGCAGGAAGCTCGACAAGTTCGATCTGGGCGACAAGGCGGCCGCGGACCATGCGGTCGAGGTGCTGGAGGCGGCTTCCGGTTTCGCCGTCGAGCAGGTCGAGCGCAAGCAGACCCGTCGCAATCCCTACCCGCCCTTCACCACCTCCACGCTGCAGCAGGAGGCCTCGCGCAAGCTGGGCTTCGGCGCGACCCGGACCATGCGGGTGGCCCAGCAGCTCTACGAGGGCGTCGACCTGGGCGGCGAGACCGTCGGCCTGATCACCTACATGCGGACCGACGGCGTTCAGATCGCCGGGGAAGCCCTGACCGGCGTGCGCGAGGTCGTGCTCGACCGCTTCGGCGATGCCTATCTGCCGGCAGCCCCCAGAATCTACAAGTCCAAGGCCAAGAACGCCCAGGAAGCCCACGAGGCGATCAGGCCGACCGATCCCTCGCGCCGTCCGGAACATCTGCCGGCTTCCCTGCAGCCCGACGCGCGCAAGCTCTACGAGCTGATCTGGAAGCGTACGCTGGCCAGCCAGATGGAGAGCGCGCGCCTCGAGCAGGTCGCGGTCGACATAGCCGTCGACGGGCCGGGCGGCAAGGACGTTGCCCGGCTCCGCGCCAATGGCTCGATCGTGCTCTTCGACGGCTTTCTGGCGGTCTACCAGGAGAGCTTCGACGACCCGGCCGAAGGCAACGGCGAAAAGGGCGGCCGTTTGCCCAAGCTGGAAGAAGGCGATTCCCTGACCCGTCAGGCGGTGACCCCGACCCAGCACTTCACCCAGCCGCCGCCGCGCTTTACCGAGGCCAGCCTGGTCAAGACCCTGGAAGAGCTCGGCATAGGCCGTCCCTCGACCTATGCCTCGATCCTCCAGGTGTTGCAGGACCGCGAATACGTCCGCCTGGAGAAGCGCCGCTTCATACCCCAGGACCGCGGGCGTATCGTGACCGCGTTCCTGACCAGCTTCTTCCGGCGCTACGTGGAGTACGGCTTCACGGCCGACCTGGAGACCCAGCTGGACGAGATCTCGGGCGGGCATGTTGCCTGGCAGGTGGTGCTCCGGCAGTTCTGGGAAGCCTTCCACAAGGCCGTCGGCGAGACCAAGGAACTGCGAATCGCCGCGGTGATCGACGCGCTCGACGCCGATCTCGGCCCGCACTTCTTCCCGATCGACGTGGAGAACCCCGAGCGCGACCCGCGCGCCTGTCCGGCTTGCGGTTCGGGCCGGCTCGGACTGCGCCTGGCCAAGAGCGGCGGCTTCATCGGCTGCTCCAACTATCCCGAGTGCCGCTACACCAGGGCGCTGGCGGTGCCGGGCAACGGCGAAGACGGCGACGACCTCCAGGCCAACGGACCGAAAGAGCTCGGCCGGGACCCGGCGACCGGCCTGGCCGTGACCTTGCGGAAGGGCCCTTACGGCGTCTACGTCCAGCTCGGCGAGGCCGAGGGCAAGGAGAAGCCGAAGCGCTCTTCGCTGCCGCCGACGATTTCGGTCCACGAGCTGACCCTCGAACAGGCCTTGGCCCTGCTCGCCCTGCCCCGCGAGGTCGGCCTCCATCCGGAGACCCGCGAACCGATACTGGCCGGCCTGGGGCGCTACGGCCCCTATATCAAGCACGGAACGACCTACCGCTCGCTCAAGGATGACGACGTGCTGAATATCGGCCTCAATCGCGCGGTCTCCATCCTGGCCGAGGCGCCCGGCCGCGGCCGGGCCCCGGCGGGCAAGCCGCTCGGCGACCATCCCGAGGACGGCAAGCCGGTTACCCTGCATGACGGCCGCTACGGTCCCTACGTCAAGCACGGAAAGCTGATCGCCTCGCTGCCCAAGGGCAGCGATCCGGAGCAGACGACGCTGGACTCGGCTATTCAGGTCCTGGCGGAACGGGCCGCGAAGCAGAAGGCGGGCAAGGGCAAGCCGAAGGCGAAGGCGAAACCCAAGGCCAAGGGCGGAAAGGCCGCCGCGACGGCCAAGAGCGGAACAGCCGCCAAGAAGAAACCCGCGGGCAAGAAGAAGAGCCCGGCCAGGAAAGTGGCCAAGACGACCCAGTCGCCAGACTCATAGACGAACCGAGCTCACTTGCCCTCGAATAACGAAAACATCTCGCCCCTGCCCAGCAAGGGGGAGATCGTCTCCTTCATCGAACAGAGCGACATTCCGGTCGGCAAGCGGGAAATCGGGCGGGCCTTCAATCTGCGCGCCGGCGACCGCGCGGCGCTGCGGGCCCTGCTCAGGGAACTCTTGGAGGAAGGCGCGATCGAACGCCACCGAGGCGGCCGCTACGGCAAGGCCGGCGGACTGCCCGAGGTTCTGGTGGTCCAGGTCGCCGAGATCGACGCCGATGGGGAGGTCATCGCAAAGCCGGTACGCTGGCACCAGGAAGGACCCCCGCCGAAGATCTACGTCGCGCCGGAATCCAAGGGTCGCCGGGCTCTCGGCGAGGGTGAGCGCGCCCTGGTCCGCCTGCGCCCGATCGACGGCAAGTCCTATGAAGGGCGGACGATCAAGGTCCTGCGCGGCGCGCCGCAGCAGATCCTCGGGGTCTACGAGGCCGGCGATCGGGGCGGACGCCTGCGCCCGACCGACAAGCGGATCAAGACCGAGTTCTCGATCCGTCCCGAAAACGCCGCCGGCGCGCGGCCCGGCGAGCTGGTCCTGGCCGAGCTCATGACGGCGCCCCACCGCCACGGCGCCCGAAACGTCAGCGTGATCGAGCGCCTCGGTGACGTCGGCGACACGCGCTCCCTCAGCCTGATCGCGATCCACGAGCACGGCATTCCGACGCAGTTCTCCGAGCGGTCCCTGGCCCAGGCCGAAGCCGCCGGCCCGGCGCCCCTGGCCGGCCGCGAAGACCTGCGCGGCCTGCCCCTGGTCACGATCGACGGTGCGGACGCCAGGGATTTCGACGACGCGGTCTGGGCCGCGCCCGACGACGACCCGAAGAACCGGGGCGGCTGGCAGATCCTGGTCGCCATCGCCGACGTCGCCCACTACGTGCCGGCCGGCAGCGCGCTGGATAAGGACGCCTACGAGCGGGGCAACTCGGTCTATCTGCCGGACCGGGTCGTACCCATGCTGCCCGAGGCGCTCTCCAATGGATGGTGCTCGCTCAGGCCGGACGAGGAGCGGCCCTGCTTCGCGGCGCGCCTATGGTTGGACAAGGAGGGGCGGCTCAAGCGCCACGTCTTCCGCCGCGGTCTGATGAGGTCTGCCGCGCGGCTCACCTACGAGGCGGTGCAGGCGGCCAGGGACGGCCGGCCGGACAAGACCACGAAACCGCTGCTGAAGACCGTGATCGAGCCGCTCTACGGCGCCTACGCCGCGCTCGCCGCGGCCCGGGAGGCGCGCGGCACCCTGGATCTCGATCTGCCGGAACGCCAGATCCTGTTTGACGACAAGGGGGCGCTGGCCGGCATCAAGACCCGCCAACGCCTGGACAGCCACCGCCTGATCGAGGAATTCATGATCACCGCCAACGTGGCGGCCGCCGAGGCGCTGGAAGCCAAGAAGGCGCCCTGCATGTACCGGGTGCACGACGCGCCGGATCCGCAGAAGGTCGAGGCCCTGCGGGAAATGCTGGCGACCATGGGGGTTCGGCTGGCGCGCGGCCAGGTGGTCCGGCCGGCGCTCTTCGCCGAGGTCCTCAAGCGCCTGGCCGGCACGCCCTTCGCGGCCATGGGCAACGACCTGATCCTGCGCACCCAGAGCCAGGCGGTCTACGCGCCCAACAACATCGGCCACTTCGGCCTGGCGCTCCGCCGCTACGCCCACTTCACCTCGCCGATCCGCCGTTACGCCGACCTTCTGGTCCACCGGGCCCTGATCACCGCCCTGGAGCCGGGCCCGGCGGCGCTGCCGGCGGACAGCGCGGCGACATTCGAGGCGATCGGCCAGCACATCTCGACGACGGAGCGGCGCGCCCAGGCGGCGGAACGGGACTGCCAGGACCGCTTCGCGGCGGCCTTCCTGCGCGGCCAGGTCGGCAAGATCCTGACCGGCCGGGTCACCAGCGTGACCCGCTTCGGGCTCTTCGTCGCGCTCGACGATTCCCTCGCCGACGCCCTGGTGCCGGTCAGCACGCTGCCCGACGACTATTACCGCCACGATTCGAAGCAGCATTGCCTGGTCGGCCAACGCTGGGGGCGGAGCTATCACTTGGGCGAGACCGTCGCCGGGCGGCTGATGGAGGCTGACCCGGTGACCGGAGGCCTGGTGCTGGCGCTCCTGGACGAGGAGTCCGACGAGCCCGCCACGGACGCCGGCCCGCTCGAGGCGGGCGCGGACGGCTGGCATCCGCTTGGCACGGCGCGCCGGTCCGCTGGCAAGGGCGACCGGGGGGCGCGATCGGGGGGCGCCAGGAGGGGCCGGAAACGGGGTCGCAGGGTCCGATGACCCCCAAGACCGGGATCCCGTGCCCAGTCCAGGAACCTTTGGGCGATGCCGCCGTTAATCACCCGTTAATCCGAGGGCGTCTCTACTGCTCCTCGGGGCATCTTGCTGATACAGGCATTTGCGGCAACAAGCGGCTGGCTTGCCCCGGTTCAAGGCGCGTATAATCCACCGCTGATAACTGGACGAGGGTCCCGCCCGTGAACTTTCGCATCGGGATGGTAAACGAAGGGTCAAGGCTGGGTCCGCGCAGACGCCTGACGGCGGCGCTGGCCGGAGCGTTTCTGCTCCTCTCCGGCTGCGCCCTCTCCGAGTACGAAACCGAGGAATACAGCGTCGCCAGCGCGACGCGGATGTTCAACACCGGGTACCAGGGCGTCAGCGAGGTCTACATTCGCGACCTGACCATGGCCGATATGACCCTGGCGGGGCTCGACGGCTTGCGCACCATCGAATCGGGCTTCACCGCCGAGCTGGCCGACAACCTGCTGGTCATCTCGGTGCGAGACCGCCAGGTCCACTACATCGCCACCCCGGGCAACGAGGACCCGCGAGATTGGGGCAACCTGACGGCGACCGCGATCGAGCTCGCCCAGCAGGATTCGCCGGCCCTCGCGCGGGCCACTCCGGAAGCCATTTACGAAGCGGTCTTCGACGGCATTATCGAGGAGCTGGACGACTTCTCACGCTACGCCGGACGCGAACAGGCGCGCGAAAACAAGGCGAGCCGAGAGGGCTTTGGCGGGCTCGGCATCCGTATCGGCATCGTGGAGACCGGGATCAAGGTGGTCACGGTGATGAATGGGACACCTGCCGAACAGGCCGGCCTCAAGGCGGAGGACGTGATCACCCAAATCGACGGCGAGTCGGCCACGGGCATCTCGCAGCGCGAGGCGATCCGGCGTCTGCGCGGCCGGGTCCGCACCGACGTCAAACTGACGGTCGACCGCAGCCTTGCAGCCACGCCCCTGACGATCACGGTGACCCGGGCCCACATCGTGCCCCAGACCGTCATCTACAAGGCCGAAGGACAGGTCGGCTATCTCAAGGTCACGAGCTTCAACCAGCGGACCACGAACAACCTTCGAGAGAAGGTGCTCCAGGCGGAGCGCGAGATAGAGGGCTTGAAGGGGCTGGTCCTGGATCTCCGGGCCAACCCGGGCGGCCTGCTGGAACAGGCGGTGTCGGTCTCCGACCTCTTCATCGAAGACGGCCGGATCGTCTCTACCCACGGGCGCCATCCGGACAGCCACCAGTACTTCGACGCACGCAAGAACGACGTGACCGACGGCATACCCCTGGTCGTCCTGGTCAACGGCAATTCCGCATCGGCCGCCGAGATCGTCGCGGCCGCGCTGCAGGACCGCGGACGCGCGCTGGTGATCGGCTCGAACACCTTCGGCAAGGGAACGGTCCAGAACGTCAGGCCGCTGCCCAACGAGGGCGAACTGATCCTGACCTGGGCCCGTTTCCACGCGCCATCAGGCTACGCTCTGCACGAGCGGGGGGTCCTGCCCAACGTCTGCACCGCCGATCTCGACGGGACCGCCACGTCGGTGCTGGCGAAGATCCGCACCGGCCGGGTGCTAATAGCGCAGTCCGCCTTCCGGCAGAGCATGGCGGTTGGTGACGAGTCCCAGATCGCGAGCCTTCGCGAGCGGTGCCCGGGCGACGAACGCGTCCGCGACCTCGAATACGAGCTGGCGATTGCGCTGATCCAGGACCCGCTGCTCTATGCCGACGTCATGAAACGCGAGTCCACCACCGCCGCGCGCCCCGCGAGCTGACCGCCTGCAGATGCCGGAGACCGTGCGGCCAGCTGACGCGGCGGGCCTCGTTCTGTTGCGCGGCACTGGGGGCGCGACCGAGGTCTTGATGGGGCGCCGCAACCGCAAGACCCGTTTCATGCCGGACGTCTACGTCTTTCCCGGCGGCCGGGTCGACCCTGCGGACGCCCGCGCCAGCGGCTTTGCAGAAGATCTGCCCGGCGCCCCGCGAGGCCTGGACCGGGCCACTCGGGGCCGGTTGGCGGCTTTCGCCCGGGCCGCCCTGCGCGAGACCTTCGAGGAGACCGGCCTTCTGATAGCCCGCGAAGCGCTCGGGACGACGCAGTCGGATAGCCGGCCGGACAGCCCGCGGCCGGTCCCGGACCCCTGGCAGGCCTACCGCCGGGCCCGCCTGTCGCCGGCATTCGACGCCCTCCACCTGACGGCCCGGGCCATCACGCCGACCGACTCGCCGATCCGCTTCCACACCCGCTTCTTCCGGGCCGACGGCGGGCTGGCCCAGGGCCGCCTGAGCGGCAACGGCGAGCTGGTCGATCTCAACTGGGTCCCGGTCGCCGAGGTCGACCGGCTGCCCGTGGTCGACGTTACCCAGATGGTGCTGCGCGAGGCCCTGGCGCAGCGCGGCGCGGCCGAAGAACCCGCGGCGGCGCTGTTCTGCTGGTCGCGGCGCGCCAGAGCGCCGATCCGCCGCTCCCGAACGGGGCGGCAAACCCGGTGAATCCGCTCTAGGCCCGATACGCCGGCGGCGGCTTGACTTAATCCGAGCAGCCACTATTTTCCGGACACCCTGAACCAAGCGCTGACCGCCTCGGGCGGCGAGGACGACACCATGGCCAAACCTACGACCCAGCAGATCAAGCTCGTCAGCACCGCCGACACGGGATACTTCTACATCACCAAGAAGAACGCGCGCACGATGACCGAGAAGCTCAACCTCAAGAAGTACGACCCGGTCGCGCGCAAGCACGTGCTGTTCAAGGAAGCCAAGATGAAGTGAGGCCGTTCCAGCCTCTCGTCATAAGCGGATCCCGCTTTGACGGGACCGCCAGACCAAGCGGTTAAATGTTATAAGCGGCCGTCCTCTGGGGCGGCCGTTCACGCACAGGGATGAGCCGGATCAGCCCCCGGCGACGGCGGCCTTGCCGGCGGCCGGCGGGCTGTCCAGCTCGGCCGAGCGGCTCTGATTGCGCCCGGAGCGCTTGGCCTCGTAGAGCGCCTTGTCCGCCCTGTCCAGCAGCGATTCGGCCAGTTCGTTGGGGTCGGTCGTGGTCGCGACACCGACCGAGATCGTGACGCTCAGAGGCTCTTCCCGCCCCTCGATCGCGTACTCCGTGCGCTGGATCACGTTGCGGACCCGCTCGGCGACCGAGAAAGCCTCGTCGGGCGTGGCGTTGGGCATGATCACCACGAACTCCTCACCGCCGTAGCGGGCCACGAGATCAAAGTCGCGCACGTTGTCGCTGACCTTCTGGGCGAGCTCGCGGAGCACCGTGTCGCCCGCGGCGTGTCCGTGGGTGTCGTTGATCTGCTTGAAGAAGTCGATGTCGAACAGCATCACCGAGACCGGTTTGGCCGACTGCTCGATCTCCATGATCTTGCGCTCGAGGTGCGAGTTCATGTAGCGCCGGTTGTAGATCCCGGTCAGGGAGTCGGTGAAGGCCATGGACACGCTGCTCTGCAGCATGCTGCGGAGCTTGCGGTGGTAGCGCCGGCGGCGGATCTGCGTCTTCGATCGGGCCAGCAGCTCGTTCCGATCGACCGGCTTGATCAGGTAGTCGTTCACGCCGAGATCCAGGCCCTTGGCGAGGTCCGGCAGGTCCATGTCGTCCAGCACCAGGAGAATCGGGACCTGACGGGTTTGTTCCTGGGAACGGAACTGCGAGCAGAGACGCAAGCCGTCGACGTCGCCGATCCGAAGGTTCACGATGATCAGGTCGTAGTCGTTCTGACGCCCCATGGCGAGCCCGTCGCCGGTCATCGAGACATGGTCGACCGCGTGTCCGCCCTGGGTGAGGAAGTCGGCGATCTTCTGGGCGGTGAACTTGTTCTCCTCGACCAGGAGGACGCGGGCGTTTTCGAACGCGTCCTCGTCGCCGAGGGACTCCTGGGAGAGCACCTCGGTGCCCGAGGTCGCCTGCCTCAGCCGCAGCTCGTCCATCATCATCTTGAGACGGACCAGGGAGCGGACCCGCGCGAACAGCGCGATGTCGTTGACCGGCTTGGAGAGAAAGTCGTCGGCCCCGGCTTCCAGACCGCGGACCCGGTCGGCGACGTCGCTCAGCGCGGTGACCATGACGACGGGGATGTGCCGCGTCTTGGCGTCCGCCTTGAGCGTACGGCAGACCTCGAAACCGTCCATGCCCGGCATCATGACGTCGAGCAGGATGAGGTCGGGCTTCTCCTTGGCGGCGATCTCGATCGCCGCAGCGCCGTCGAGCGCGGTCAGGATGTCGAAGTACTCGGCAGCGAGCTTCGCTTCGAGGAGCTTGACGTTCGGCAGAATGTCGTCGACTACGAGGATCCGCGCGGTCATGACCTGGCCCCAGCGATCGCCCTCGGCGACCTAGTTGAGGAAGCGCGCAACCGTTTGGAGAAAGTTGGTCACGGAAATGGGCTTGGCGATATAGGCTTCGCAGCCGCCCTCCCGGATCTTCTCTTCATCGCCCTTCATGGCGAAGGCGGTCACGGCAACAACCGGGATCGACTTCAGGCTATCGTCTTCCTTGATCCACTTCGTAACCTCGAGGCCGGAGACCTCGGGAAGCTGGATATCCATCAGGATCAAGTCAGGGCGATACTCGCGTGCCATCCGCAGCGCTTCCATCCCGTCCTTGGTTTGTAGGATATTGTAACCATGGGCTTCCAGCAGATCGTGGAAGAGCTTCATGTTCAGGTCGTTGTCCTCGACCACCATGACCGTCTTCGCGGCGCCGTTCGCGCTCGGCGACCCGTTGCTCGCCTTGGTGTTTTCTTGACCCGCCATCTCCGGAAACCCCTTGGCTATCACTATCCAGACGGATTGGCTGATTCCCGCACGACCGTTTCCAGCCGTCTTGTCCGGCCTTCAGACCGCTCCGCGGCGTCGGTCCCACTAACTGTGAGACTATCAAGTGTGGTACTTAACCAAAGTTAATATTTCGTTAGCAAATCCTGGAATGCCAGTATTCCGCGCTCCTGGGCGTTCCTCGCGGGACAAGAGGCGCTAGCCCGCCGTGCGTATCGGGATCGATCTCGGCGGCACCAAGATCGAGGCGGCCGCCCTAGGTCCCGACGGGACCATCCTGGACCGCAGGCGATGCGCCAGCCCGCGCGACGACTACGACGGGACTATTCTGGCCATCAGCCGGCTGGTGGCTGCCGTCGAGGCCTCGCTCGGCCGGAAGGGCAGCGTCGGCGTCGGCATTCCGGGCGCTTTGTCCCTCGCCACCGGGCAGGTCAAGAACGCCAACTCGACCTGGCTCATAGGCCGCCCCCTGGACCGGGATCTTTCCCGGGCCCTGGCGCGGCCGGTCCGGATCGCCAACGACGCCAACTGCTTCGCTCTTTCCGAAGCGGTCGACGGCGCGGCGGCGGGCTCCGACCCGGTGTTCGGCGTCATTCTCGGCACCGGTGTCGGCGGCGGCCTCGTCATCGGCGGCAGGCCGCTGACCGGCCACAACGCGATCGGCGGCGAGTGGGGGCACAACCCGCTGCCCTGGCCGCGGGACGAGGAACGTCCAGGCCCGTCCTGCTATTGCGGGCGCAGCGGCTGCATCGAAACCTTTCTGAGCGGGCCTGGTCTCGCCCGTGACTATGCTGAAGCCGCCGGCGCCGCACTGGCCCCGGCCGAGATCATCGCCCGCGCCGAACAGGGCGACGGGCCGGCTGAACAGGCGCTCGAACGCTACGAAGACCGGCTGGCGAGAGCGCTCGCCAGCGTGATCAACATCGTCGATCCGGCCGTCATCGTGCTCGGCGGCGGCTTGTCGAACCTGGCGCGGCTCTACCGCGGCCTGCCGCCGCGGCTGCCGGCCTACGTCTTCTCCGACCGAGTCGATACCCGCATCGTGCCGCCGCACTACGGCGATTCCAGCGGCGTGCGCGGCGCCGCCTGGCTGTGGCCGCCGGCTCGGCCGGAAGAGCCGTGACGACCCTCTGCCGCGACTGCCTGGCGCTAACCGAGGCGCCGGCCGCGCCGTCCCGGTGCGACGCCTGCGGCGGCGCCCGCCTGGTCAGCCACCCCGAGCTGGCAGAGCTCTCGACCGCCCACATTGACTGCGATGCCTTCTATGCCAGCGTCGAGAAGCGCGACCGTCCCGAGCTGCGCGACCGACCGGTGATCGTGGGCGGCGGCAGGCGCGGTGTCGTCTCGGCGGCCTGCTACACGGCCAGGATCTACGGCGTGCGCTCGGCCATGCCCATGTTCAAGGCGCTCAAGGCCTGCCCGGAAGCCGTCGTGCTGCCGCCCGACATGGCCAAGTACAGCGCCGAGGGGCGCGAGATCCGCGCCATGATGGAGTCTCTGACCCCCCTGGTCGAGCCGATCTCGATCGATGAAGCCTTTCTCGACCTCGCCGGCACCGAGGCGCTGCACCGCGGGCCGCCCGCGCGCAGCCTGGCCGCCCTGGCCCTTCGGGTCGAGCGCGAGCGTGGCCTGACGGTCTCGATCGGGCTGAGCTACAACAAGTTTCTCGCCAAGGTGGCTTCCGACCTGGACAAGCCCCGCGGCATGGCGGTCATCGGCAGGGCCGAGGCCCGCGCATTTCTCGGCGACAAACCGGTCGGCCTGATCTGGGGCGTCGGCGCCGCACTCGGCAAGGCGCTCGCGCGCGACGGCATCGAGAAGATCTCCGATCTCTGGGCCTTCGAGAAGGACGAGCTGGTCCTGCGCTATGGCGCCATGGGTCGCCGGCTCTTCCACTTCGCCCGCGGCGAAGACAGCCGCGACGTGGATCCCCGGGCGCCGGCCAAGAGCATCTCGGCCGAGACGACCTTCGAGACCGACCTCATCGAGGATGGCGATCTGGCGGCCCGTCTCTGGCCGCTCTGCGAGAAGGTGTCGCGACGCGTCAAGCGCGCCGGGCTGGCGGGCCGCAGCCTGACCCTGAAACTGAAAACCGCGGAATTCCGCACCATCACGCGGAGCCGCCGCCTGGGCGACCCGACCAATCTCGCCGAGGTGCTCTACCGCGAGGCGCGGCCGGTGCTCGCCGGCGAAGCCGACGGACGGCGCTTCCGGCTGATCGGCATCGGCGTCAGCGACCTGGTCGACGAGGCGCTGGGCGACCCGCCCGACCTGCTCGACCCGACCCGGGAACGCCGGGCCGAGGTCGAGAAGGTGATCGACAGGGTGCGCGGGAAGATGGGCGAGGACGCGATCAAGAAGGGCCGCTCGCTGCGCCTCAAGTAGAGCGGCCGCGATCAGCGGCGCCCGGCAACGCTCACTCGCACTTGGGGCGCGCCAGCATCTCCAGACGCTCCAGCCCGCCGGCGAGAACGAAGTCCCCGTAGTCGAAGCGCAGCTCGTCGACCACGCCATTGGCGTAGAGCCGCAAGACCTGTTGGTGCTCCGGATCGGGGCCGGTGGCCTCGGTCTCGAAGAAGGCCATCTCGAGCTGCCAGGACCGCAGGTCTTGCAGGCTCTGATAGGGCGAAGGCTTGCCGGCGCCAGGCGGCAGCGCTCCGGTGATTACCGCGTTCACGCCGAACAGGCCCCCGTCGTTGGTGCCATCGAAGACCTGCCGCCAGATAAGGAGTTCCTCGTCGACCGCGGCCTGCAGGAGCTCCCGGCTGTGCCGGGTCGGGAAGCGGGTCCCCGCCGGCAAGGACATCGGGGCACGGCCATCGGGTTCGGAGAAGGTCACCAGGCCGCTCTCCTCACCGACCTCGAGCTGGGCACGGCCACGGGTGAGACTGGACGGCGCCCCGGAGCCGAGGCGCTTCACCGCGAAGCGGTAGGTCAACCCGTCGTTCGATTCCCAGGCCTTGAGGGTCCAGCCGGTATCGAAGTTGTTGCCCTCGGAGTCGGCCAGGATCAGGAGCGTCTTCTGATTGACGGTCCAGCCGTCGCAGCCGGCGGTCCATTCGAACTCGATCCGGCCCTTGGCGCCGATGATCGTGCCGCCGTCGCGCGACTCCACGAGTTGCAGGCTGTAGACGGCCCGATGCGGAAGGATTTCGGGACCGGCGGCCTCCGCTGCGGTGACGGGACCGGCGGCGCCGCTCAGGCTCGCTGCGAGCAGGCAGGCCAAGACTAGATTACGCACGTGTTTCGCCCTTGCATGGTTGCTGCCTTATGTTGCTCTTATGTCCTGGTGTCGCAACAGCAAAACCGAGAGCGGGGCATAGTGGCCGATGATCCAGGCGGCTGCGCGGCCCCGCCGGCAGAGCAGGACCGATGAAGCTGCCCCGTACAATCCAGTTGGACCGCTCCGACCTGGAAGTCTTTCCCCGGGCCGCCGAACCGGGCGAGTGGGCCGTCTCCGGCGGCTTCGCTTTCGCCGATTGCGATCCCGCCGCGCTCGACCGTAAGGAGGCGCTCGCGCTGCGCAGCGGCTGGCTGGGCACGGAGAGCTTCGGCCGCTCGACACTGGCCGAGGTGGCGGAGATCGAAGAGGCCGACTTCTTCCAGATGGTCGAACGCCTGGCGGCGCACTTTGTTGCGCACTACGGCGCGCCGGACCTGGTCAGCGCCCTGCCGGTGGCGCGCGACGAGGTCGAGCACGCCGCCTCGCTCTGCGAGCACAGGGTCCACACCCTTCTGGCGGTCGAACGGGAGCTGACCGAGGACGGCCTGGTCGAACGGTTTCGCACCATCCGGCCCAGCCCCGAGCAGGATCACGCCCGGATCTGGGAGATCGTGGCCGAGGACGAGGCGTGAACCGCCCAGATTCCGAGGAACGTCAGGCCCGAGCCATGGAAACTCTGAGCCGGGCGCGGGCGCTTCATGAGCAGGGCGGCCTGCGCGAAGCGCGTCGCCTCTATCTCGACGTCCTGGCGGCCGACCCGGGCCACGCCGAGGCGCTCTACCATCTGGCGTCCCTGGCCCGACAGATGGACCGGCCGGACGTCGCCGCCCGGCGCCTGCAGGAAGCGCTGCAGCACCACCCCGATTTTATCGAGGCCCGCCTGCTGCTCGGCAACGTTCTGGTCGAGCAGCGCGCTTTCGCCGAGGCGGAGCGGACCTACCGGGCAGCGCTCGATCGGGCGCCGGACCATTCCGGGCTGTTGCTGAACCTCGGCAACCTTCTGCACGAGGGCGGCCGGGACGCGGAGGCCGAGCCCTTGCTGCGCCGCGCCGCCCGGCTGGACCCGGCACTTGCCGAGGCGGACAACAGCCTGGCCCTGCTGCTGCAGCGGCAGGGACGGGCCCACGAGGCCCTGGAATTCTACCGCTCGGCCGTGGCCAAGCGCCCCGGCTACGCCGCCGCGCACAACAACCTGGGCACGCTCTACCGCGAGCTCGGGCAGCTGGACGAAGCGGTCGCCCAGTACAGAGCGGCCCTCGCCCAGGGGGAATCGCTCGAGACGCGGGGCAATCTGGCGGCCCTCCTGGAGCGGGCCAACCGCCTGGACGAGGCGACGGTCGAGGCCGAGCGGGCGCTGTCCCTCGACCCCCGCGACCCGGCCGCGCGCGTCACCCTGGCCAAGCTGCGCGGCCGGCGCGGCGAGGTCGAGGCCGCGCGCCGGGACTACCGGGCCCTGCTCGCCGATCTCGGCCAGCCGGGTGAGGAACGTCAACTGCGGACCGTTGCGCGCGCCCACGCCGACCTCGGCAGACTGGAGGAAGAGGCCGGCGACTACGCCCGCGCCTTCGACCACTACACCCTGGCCAACCGGCTCAACTGCCGGTCCGCGCCGGGCTGGGAGGAGAACGCCGCGGCCTATCTTGACGCGATCCGCGCTCTCCAGGCCGGGGTCGAGACCCTGGCACCGGAGGCGCCCGAGACGCGCGGTGCGGACGGGAACGCGCCGATCTTCCTGGTCGGTTTTCCCCGCTCGGGCACCACCCTGCTCGCCCAGGCCCTCGCCGCCCTGCCGGGCGCGGTCCTGATGGACGAGAAGACCGCCCTCGACGAGGCGCGCCTCGCGCACCTCGGCGACGGCGGGCCTGAGGCCCTGGAGACCCAGTCCGAGGGGGCGCGGCAGAAGATCCGGCAGAGCTACTGGGCGGCCGCCGAGCGCCACCTGGGCGCGCCCCTGGACGGCCGCCGGCTGATCGACAAGATGCCGCTGAACCTGCTCAATCTCTGGCTGGTAGCGGCCGTGTTCCCGCACGCCAAGGTGCTGGTTTCGCTGCGCGATCCGCGCGACGTCTGCCTTTCCTGCTTCACCACCCTGTTCCGCCTGCGCGCGGGCACGGCGGATTTTCCGAGCCTGGAGCACACGATCCAGCTCTACCGGGCGGTCATGGACCTGTGGCAGGCCGAGCGGCGGCACCTGGCGCTGGAGTCGGCGGTCCATCGCTACGAGGACCTGGTTCAGGACTTCGAGGGCGAGCTTCGGCGCATTGCCGCCTTCCTCGGCCTGGCCTGGGACGACGCCGCGCTCGATCACGCCGCCTCGGCCCGCCGCCGCTTCGTGGTCTCGCCCAGCTACGACCAGGTCGTCCGTCCGCTCTACGGTTCCTCGATCGGCCGCTGGCGACACTTTGAAACGCAGCTGGCGCCCCAGATCGCCCCGCTCCGGCCCTATCTAGACGCCTTCGGCTACGACGCGCCCTGAGGGGGCGCGACCGTCAGCTGCGCGGCTTTAGGTTCTCCGGGTCGTAGAGCGGCTCGTAGCCGACGCCGGCCACCTGGACCGGGAAGGTCTCGCCGAAGTACTCGACCTGGAAATCCTTGCCTTTGACCGCGTGCTCGTGGGGCAGATAGCCGAGCGCGATGTTCTTGCCGACCGTCGGGCCGAAGGCGATCGAGGTGGTGAAGGAGCGGCGGCCCTCGGAATCGACCAGCGTCTCGCCGGTCTTCGGGCACATGATCGGCAGAACCCCGACGGGATAGCGCGCCACGCCCGCGGAATCCCGGTTGTCGGTCATGACCAGGGTGCAGAGCGTGGCCGGCTGGTGGTCGCGGGCGCGGTGTTCCAGATAGGCCGCCTTGCCGATGAAGTCCGCCTCCTTGACCTTGGGCCGCGCCAGGTCGGCCTCGAGCAGGTTGTACTCGGTCAGGAGGTCGGCGTTCTGCAGGCGCAGGCTCTTCTCCAGGCGCCGCGAGTTGGCGTAGGTCTCGACGCCGAAGGGCATGACGTCCCGGGCGCGCAGCGCGTCCCAGACGGCGAGGCCGTCCTCGTAGCGCATGTGCAGCTCCCAGCCCTGCTCGCCGACGTAGGAGATGCGGAAGGCGGTGACGTTCTTGCCGGCGATCTCGATCTCCTTGAGCGAGGCGAAGGGGAATTTCTCGTGAGTGAGGGCCTCGGGCTCCGTCACCACGGCCTGGAGCGTGGCCCGGGCGTTCGGGCCCCAGAGACCGATGGTTGTGTGGTCGGTCGAGACGTCGGCGATGGTCACGTCGTAGCCAAGGTCCTCGGCTATGCGCTTCATGTAGACGAAGTCGCGGTTGCCGGCGTCCGCGCCGTCGACGAAGCGGAAGCGGTCGGCCAGGCGGAACACCGTGAAGTCGGCCTTGACCATGCCGTGCTCGTCGAGGAAGTGGGTGTAGATCCCCTTGCCGACCTGGTTGTCGCCGCCGACCCTGGCGACGCAGAGGTACTCCATGAACTTGACGTGGTCCGGCCCGGTCACGTCGTAGAGCGCGAAGTGAGACAGGTTCACCATGCCCACGTTGGCGCTCATCTCCAGGTGCTCGGCGTTGGAGACGCGCCAGAAGTGGCGGTTGTCCCACTCGTTCTCGCGCACCGGCACCTGGTTGCCGTACTTCTGCAGCAGGTGCTCGTTGCTGGCGTAGCCGTGAGCCCGCTCCCAGCCGCCCAGCTCCATGAAGTAGCCGCCGAGCTCCTTCTCCCGCTCGTAAAAGGGGCTGCGCCGGATATCCCGGCCGCCGGCGAAGGGCTCGCGCGGATGAACCGCCGGATTGTAGATCTTCATCGCCGTTTCGGAACAGCGGGCGTGGATGAAGGCCGAGTCGGTCTGGAAGGGATAGAAACGGGCGTAGTCGATCTGGTGGTGGTCGATCCCGGTGCGTCCGTCGGTCATCCAGTCGGCGATCAGCTTGCCCATGCCCGGGCCGTCCTTGACCCAGATCGCCACGGCATACCAGAGGCCGCGCACTTTCTGGCTCTCGCCCATCGACGGGCCGCCGTCGGTCGTGACCTGGAGCAGGCCGTTGAAGGAGCGCTTCTCGTCGTAGCCCAGCTCGCCCAGGATCGGCGTCAGCTCCATGGCCTTCTCGAGCGCCTCCATGACCTGCTCCATCTCCAGGTCGCGCTGCGAGGGCGAGAGGCGCGCTTCCTCCTTCTCCAGGAGGTCGCGCGGATGGCAGAGCCGGGGCTCGGTCTGCTCGTAGTAGCCCCACTCGACCATGCCGCCTTCGGTGGTCTTGGGGTCGCCGGTGTCGCGCATGTAGGCGGAGTTGCCCTGGTCGCGCAGCAGCGGCCAGCCGATATCCTTGCCGGTGCCGGCGAACTCGTCGTAGGGCCCGAACCAGAGCAGCGGGTGGTCGACCGGCATGACCGGCAGGTCTTCGCCCGCCATCTCCGCGACCAGCCGCCCCCAGAGACCGGCGCAGACCACGACGTGGTCGGCCCGGATCGTGCCGCGCGGGGTCTCGACGCCCTTGATGCGGCCGCCCTCGATCAACAGTCCCGTGGCCGGCGTATTGGCAAAGGCGCGGAGCTTGCCGCTGTTCTCGGCCTCCTCGACCAGCTCGCCGGCGACCACCTGGGAGCGGGGCACGACCAGCCCGGCGTCGGGGTCCCACATGCCCCCCTGGACCAGGCTCTCCTCGATCAGCGGGAACTTCTCCTTGATCTCGGCCGGCCCCACGAGGTGGGCCCGGGTGCCGAAGGCCTTGCCCGAGGCGACCTTCCGCTTGATCTCGTCCATGCGGGCGTCGTCACCGACCCGGGCGACCTCGAGCCCGCCCACCTTGGCGTAGCGCCCCCGCTTCTCGAAGAAGTCGATCGAGTAGAGCGTCGTCCAGCAGGAAAGAAAATCGTGGCTGGTGGCGTAGCAGAAATCCGAGGCGTGGGAGGTCGAGCCGATGTCCGTCGGGATCGCGGACTTGTCGATGCCGACGATATCGTCCCAGCCCCGCTCGATCAGGTGGTGGGCCACGGACGCCCCGACGATGCCGCCGAGGCCAACGATCACGACCTTCGCTCTTTCGGGAAACTCTGCCATCGGTCTTCTCCCCAGCGGGGCCGGCGAGCCGCGCCCTCGAACCCTCATTCCGCCGCTAACAATGCACGCTTGGCCCGCCTTGTCGAGAGGACCCGGACAGCCCCGTGCCAAGGGTCGGCGAAGACGGAAATCGGCCGCCGCGCGAGGCGCCCCTTGCGTTGCGGACCGGCTTCGACTCGCCCTATCCTGGGGACCGAGGAGTCCGGACCCGGGACCGCCGTCACCGGGCTGCTCGCTGGAAGGCCCGCCAGCACTGCGGCGCGTCGTAGTTCAAGAGGCCCGAATGCCCGATACCCATGCCGCCGCGATCGAACCCTTCGACACCCGGACGCTGGAGGTCGATCCGCCGCACCAGCTCTATGTCGAGCAGGTCGGTAACCCGAAGGGCCTGCCCGCCGTGTTCCTGCACGGCGGCCCCGGCGGCGGCTGCCAGCCCCATCAGCGGCGCCTGTTCGATCCGCGGCGCTTTCGCACCGTGTTCTACGACCAGCGCGGCGCCGGCCGCAGCCGGCCGAAGCGCTGCCTCGAGGCGAACACGACGGCCCACCTGATCGCGGACCTGGAAACCATACGCCGGTCGCTCGGCATCGAGCGCTGGATGGTGGTCGGCGGCTCCTGGGGGTCGCTGCTCGGGACCGCCTACGCCCAGGCCCACCCGGAGCGGGTCAGCGGACTGGTCCTGCGCGCGGTCTTCCTGGGCACCCCCGAGGAGGTCGACTGGGCCCTGATCCGCGGACCGCAGATCTTCTACCCGGACCTATGGCGCGGCCTCTTGGCCCTGCTCCCGGAAGACGAGCGGGCCGCCCCCCTCGCCGCCCTCGGCCGCCGGCTCGAGGACCCCGATCCCACGGTGCACGGCCCGGCGGCCTGGGTCTGGCACGACTACGAGAGGACCCTGTCGATCCTGCGGCCGGGCGGCCTCGCGCTGCCGAGGTCGCTCGACGGCAACTCCCCGGTGCGCCGCCCCCTACCGGACAGCCCCTTCGTGGAATGGCACTACTTTCGGTCGGACTGCTTTCTCGAGCCCAACCAGTTGATCAAGGGGGCTTCCCGCTTGCGCGGCATCCCGGGCGCCATCGTCCAGGGCCGCTACGACCTGCTCTGCCCGCCCGAAACGGCGCGGGCACTGGCAGATACCTGGCCAGACGCGCGCCTGACCTTCGTCGAGGGCGCGGGACACGCGCTCGGCGAGCCGGTCGTCTGGCGCGGGCTCGGCGCGGCGATCAACGACCTGGCCCGGGAACTGGGCTGAGCGGGATCCGGCCGGGCGCAACGCCGCAGCATTAACCGATGATTTAAGGACGTAGGCGTACCAAGGTTCCCATTGCGTGAACGCGTCTCCTCGCGGGTCAGGTTCCCGAGCCGAAGCCGGCGGATCTCGGATCCCGGGGCGGCGTAGGATTATCGAAAGCCCGTGACCCGTGATTTCGACGGCAAACTGCGTCCCGCCCGACCCGCCGCAACCGGGCGCCGCGCATGAGTGACCACGCCTCCGCGCTGCTTGGCCTGCCGCTCGGTCTCGCCGAGAACGACCGGATCTATCTGCGCCCGATCGGCCTGCTGTCGGGACTCACGGCGGAGCGCGCGATCGCCCTGGGCCGCGCGTGGCGCCTCGCCGGCGGCTGCTTCGCGTTCTCCAGTTTCGAGCTCGCCTGGCGCCAGAACGGCGAGGTCGAGCGGCGCGTGATCGGCCGCAGCGACTTCGAGTGGTGGCAGCTGGCGCTGAGCCGCCCCTGGCCGAGCCGGCTGGAAGCGCGGCTCCATTTCCTCACCGCGCCGCGCACCGCGCCGGGCGGCGGCGTGCTCAAGCGTCCCCTGCTGATGGGCACCCTCAGCCTGACGCCCGACGAGGCGCCCGGCGGCGGCCGTTTTCAGGGCCTGGATGCGGCGCTCGGGCAGGCGAAGCGGCTGACCGGCGCCGGCGCGGACATCCTCGACATCGGCGCCAGGCTGCCCGGCCCCGGCGCTGCGGAGGCCGAGGCTGGGTGTGTCGAGCCGGTCCTGCGCGCCCTCGGCGAGACCGACCTGGTGCCGAACAGAACCCTGCTCTCGCTGGACACGCGGAGCGCCGCCGTCATGCGCCGCGGCCTCGCACGCGGCGCGGCGATGCTGAACGACACGAGCGCGCTCGCCGGCGACCCCGAAAGCCTGAGGGTCGCCGGCGATAGCGACGCCCATGTGGTGCTGGTCCACGCCCAGGGCGAGCCGGTCACGGCGGACCCGAAGCCCCGCCGGCGGGATATCGTCCTGGACACCTTCGACTTCTTGGAACGGCGCGTCTCGGCCTGCATCGCGGCCGGGATCCCGCACGAGCGCTTGATCGTCGACCCGGGTATCGGGCTCGGCAAGCGCGGCCGCGACAACCTGGCCATCTTGAACGCGCTGCCGCTCTTTCACGGCCTCGGCTGCCCGGTGCTGCTCGGGGTGCCGCGCAAGGGGCTGACCGGCGACCTCGACCGCGCCCACGCGCCCGGCCAGCGTCTGCCGGACTCCCTTACGACCGCCCTCCACGCTCTGGCCCAGGGCGTGCAGATCCTGCGCGTCGACGATGTCGCCGAGACCCGTCAGGCGCTCGACGTATGGGAGCGCTTGACCGGCTTCATAGGCTGAGAGGGTCTCCCGCCTGGTCGGGCTACTCGGACCCGTCCGGTAGCAGCACCTCGGGCCGCGCGGTCGCCGGCGTCTCCGGAATGTTGCCGTAGTTCCGGTAGACGAAGTCGGGCGGTCCGCGGCCGGACTCCCGGGCGGCGAGAGACAGCATGAGATCGTGGTGAGGCGACAGGCCGCACGCGGGATCGGTCTGGGCCGCGTCACCGGTGATCGCGAAGGCCTGGCAACGGCAGCCGCCCCAGTCCAACTCGCGGCGATCGCATGAGCGGCAGGGCTCGGGCATCCATTCCGTGCCACGGAAGCGCTCGAAGGCCGGCGACGATTCCCAGATCTCCGCCAGGCTGCGCGCCGTGACCGACTCGAACTCCAGATCCGTGATGGTCTCTGCCGCGTGGCACGGCAGGACCTTGCCGGACGGCGAGACGTTGAGGAACCGGCGGCCCCAACCACCCATGCAGGCCTTGGGCCGGCGCGCGTAGTAGTCGGGCACGACGTAGTCGATCACCACTCGGCCCTTCAGCCGCTCGCGCGCCGCTTCCACCGTGGCCGTCGCCCGGTCGAGCTGGGCGCGGTTCGGCAGCAGCGCCGCGCGGTTCTCGTAGGCCCAGCCGTAGTACTGCACGTGGGCGACCTCGACGCGGTGGGCGTCCAGCGCCTCTGCCATGCCGAGCATGGCCTCCAGGTTATCCAGGTTCTGCCGGTGTACGACGAGGTTGAGCGTCAGAGGAAGGCCGGCCGCGCGCACCAGGCGGGCGGCGCCCAGCTTCTTCGCATGGCCGCCCCGGTAGCCGCCGATCCGGTCGCCGCTCGCCGCCGCGCTGTCCTGGAAGGATATCTGGACGTGGTCGAGGCCCAGATCCCTGAGCCGGTTCATCCGCTCTTCGGTCAAGAGCACGGCGGAGGTGATCAGGTTGGAATAGAGCCCACATTTCGCCGCCTGCTCGACCATGGTCTCCAGGTCTTTGCGCGCCAGGGGCTCGCCGCCGGAGAAGTGGATCTGCATGACGCCGAGGTCGGCGGCCTCGGCGATGACCCGGCACCAGTCGTCGGTGCCGAGCTCGCCCGCTGCCCGTTCGAGCGCGACCGGATTGGAGCAGTAGGGGCACTGCAGCGGGCAGCGATGCGTGACCTCCGCGAGCAGGGCCAGGGGCGGGTCGCGCCGGGTCATGCCGCCAGGACGCCTTTGTCCGCCAGACCCTGAAGCAGGCCGATGACGTCGGTTTCGATCACCGCACGGTCGGCGCTGAAGGCCTGGGCAAGATCGTCGACGATCGCCGCTACGCTGGTCTCGCCGTCGCAGCGCTTGATGATCTCCAGGGCGATCTGGTCGAGCTCGAAGACCCGCTCCGGCGCCTGGATGATCCACTTGTCGTGCTGCCGGTTGAACTGCAGCTTGACCCCGGGCGGCAGGCGGGGCACCGATGCGCT
>JASJEC010000062.1 GCA_030064845.1 Kiloniellales bacterium | reverse complement strand
GGTCCAGGTGCTGGTCGAGGGCGGCGTGCCCGGCGGGCGGACCGGGTGTCGGGACCTGGAGACCGCCCTGGCGGTCGCCCGCGCCGCCCACGAGGCCCCGGCGCTGGCGCTCTCGGGGGTCGAGGGCTTCGAGGGCCTGATCAAGGGCGACGGCCTGGCGGACACAGAGCGCCTGGTCGCGAAGTTCCTCGACTCCCTGGTCGCGCTCGCCGCCGCCTGCCGCTGCGAAGGGCTGTTCGACCGCGAGCCGGTGCTGCTGTCGGCCGGCGGCTCGACCTTCTACGACATGGTCGTGGCGCGGCTCGGCGCCGCCGACCTCGGCTGCGCGACCGAGGTCCTGACTCGCAGCGGCTGCTACCTGACCCACGATTCCGCCATGTATCGGCGCAACTTCGCCCGGCTGCAGGCGCGCAGCCCGGACCTGGCGGGGCCGGAGGAGGGGCTGCAGCCGGCGCTCCAGGTCTGGGCCTACGTGCAGTCCTGTCCCGAGCCGGAGAAGGTCATCCTGACCATGGGGCGCCGCGACGTCTCGTCCGACGCCGGCTGGCCGGTGCCGGAGCTGCATTATCGTCCCAGCTCCAAAGGCGCGCCGGTGCCGGTTCCGACCGGCTGCGCGGTGGTCGACATGAACGACCAGCACACCCACATGGCGGTGCCGGCCGGCCACGGCTTCCAGGTCGGCGACATGGTGGCCTTCGGGATCTCCCACCCCTGCACCACCTTCGACAAGTGGCAGATGATCTGCCTGGTCGACGACGACTACACCGTCACCTCGGCGATCCGCACCTTTTTCTGAGCTGGTGCTGAACGACTTCCGAGTCCTTGATCGACGTCATCCTTCGACATGCTCAGGATGAGGGTAAGTGATTGAAACATATCGCCCTCACCCTGAGCTTGTCGAAGGGTGATGGTGCCGGGTACGCCCTACCGAGGGATGGCGCCGTGGCAAGAACCCAAAGAAGATTCACCACAGAGACACAGAGAACACAGAGGAAAATCCAAAGGTTTGTTTCGGCGCGCTACGCGCGCAACCAACTTCCTTTTTGGTTCTCTGTGCTCTCTGTGTCTCTGTGGTGAGAAGGTTGGTTGAATCCCAAGCCACAGGCACGGCCTCGCCCCCGTGTAAGCGATCTATCCGGTCCTGGCTGAGGGGGCGACGAGGGAAAACTAGGCGGCGCGCACGGCGCCCGGGCGGAAGTCGTCCAGGCTCACGACGACCGGATCGGCCTCGGTGTCGAGCGCGAGCAGCGCGTCGAGGCATTCGAGGGCGACCGACCAGGCCTTGTCGTCGAAGCGGCCGACGGCCCCGATCAGGCGCGCCGCCGGCACCGCCAGGTCCTCGACTGGGCCGTCCTTCTCGGCCAGGGCCTCGAGCACGTCGAGGCCCAGCTTCATGACCTCGACCGAGGTCCAGGTCGCCGGCCGGACCTTCACGTTCTGGCCCCAGAAGCGGGCGCCGTTGGCCTCGGCCTCGGCCCAGGCGGCGCCGTTCACGCTCGCCATGACGTCGGCGAAGGCCGCCTTGGCCTGGTCCAGGTCGTGGCGCGGCAGGCGGGGCAGGTGGGCGGCCTCCTCGAGGAAGCCGCGGGCGCGCAGGGGCACCGGGGCGGCGACGGTCACGGCGCGCCAGGCCAGCTCCTCGGCGCGCGGCCGCGCCAGGGCCTCGTCCCGGGTGTCGACCAGGCGCGGCAGGAAGGGTATCAGGCGCTGGCGCTGGAAGTGGGACATGTGGTCGTTGGTGCAGCGCATCAGGCTGACCATGGTCGGGCAGACGCAGGCCGGCTCGTCCGAATGGGGCTCGCCCGCGATCCAGGCGACGGCCTCAAGCGCGCAGAGTCCTTCGTCCGGGTTGCCGTGGAAGCCCGGCTGAAGCTCGAATTCCGGCGGCAGTGTCCGGGGCAGTGTTTCGCTGTCGGCCATGGTTCTCGAGGGACTCCCGGGGCTTTTGGGCCGGCCACCTTAGGCCTGGAGTGACTTAGAAACCGGAAACTTTAGCGGGGATTTGAGCCAATCCCGTGACAGCGGCGGCGTCCCGTCACCGCAGGCTGGAAAGGTTGGCGACCAGGGCCTGGTGATCGCGCTTGATCTCGGCGGCGATCTTATGGGCCATGTCCTTGTCGGCGCTGCAGCACCGTATGGCGACCTGGGTGCAGTGCTGGTTGGCTTCGGCCACGGCGTCGACGATCGCCCGCTCGATAGCGGCCACGACCTTCTTCTGGTGCTGTTCGTCCGGCGTGGTGCCCAGGGACTCGAAGACCGCCTTGGCCGCCGCTTCCGATCGACTGCGAAAACTCATGCTCTGCTCCTCATCCCTTCAGGGTCCCTGGCGCGCTTCGCCGGGCGCTCTGTATAGCACAGCGTTCTCTTGGAACAAAAAGCCGAGTCGCCAGGGCGTTATCCGATCAGGTGGGATCGCTGCGCGATCCACCTGGCCGGATGTAACGCCCTAAACTTAGATCTCTAGCGCACTACATCCGGCCAGACGCGAACGCGTCTGATCGGATAGTGCGCTAGGGGCTTAACGCCATATCCTCGGCGTAGGCGAAAAGGGCCGGGGTGCCGCCGGTGTGGACGAAGACCACGGTCTCGTCTTCGCCGAGGCGGCCTTGCCGGACGTGGTCGATCAGGCCGGCCATGGCCTTGCTCGAGTAGACCGGGTCGAGAAAGAGGCCCTCGGTTTCGGCGACCAGCTTCAGCGCCGCCCGGCTCTCGTCGGTGACCACGCCGTAGCGCGGCCCGATGTAGCCGTCGTCGGCCGTGACCTGCTCGGGCCGGATCGCGAGGTCGAGGTCGAGCTGAGCGGCGGCGGCGTTGGCGATCCGGGCGATGTCCGTCGCGCGGTCCTCCTCCCACTGGATCGGCGTGATCGCCACGACCCGGGCGCGGCGCCCGAGGGCGCGCAGGCCGGTCATCAGCCCGGCGGGCGTCATGTTGGCGCCGCAGATGTAGACCGCGTCGGGGTCCAGCCCGGCCGCCTCGAGCTGGGCGTCCAGCTCGGCCGCCGCGTTGACGTAGCCGAGCGCCGAGCGGGCCTGCTGGTCGAGGGCGAAGGGCGCGACGACATAGGGCTTGCGGCCCTCGGCCTTGAGCTGCGCCGCCTTCTCCTCGAGCAGCGGCGTCAGCCTCTCCATGGTCTCGATGTCGACCACCGTGACCTCGGCGCCCATCAGGCGGTCGAGCAGCAGGTTGCCCTGCACCCGGGGTCCCTTTTCGCCGTGGATCAGCACGAGCGAGACCCGGAGGCCGAGCTTGCAGGCCGCCGCCGTCATCTGGCGGCACCAGTTCGACTGGGTATAGGCACCGGCCACGACCGTATCGGCCCCGGCCGCCAGCACGTCGGCGAAGACGAACTCGAGGTGGCGGGTCTTGTTGCCGCCGAAGGCGAGCCCGGTCATGTCGTCGCGCTTGACCAGGATCCGCGGCCCGCCGAGCGCGGCCGAGAGGCGCGGGCAGGGGTCGAGCGGGGTCGGCAGGTGGGCGAGCGGCACGCGCGGATGGCGCCCGATGCGTTCCACGAGTTCGGCGCGGGTGAGGGTCCGCGCGCCGCTATCGGTCAGTGCCATGGCTTCCGTCTCCTCCCCGAGCAAGGTGCTGTCAAAGTCCCTAGTCGGCACCATCACCCTTCGACAGGCGTGCGGAGCACGCGCGCTTCGCGCGGGTGAGGGAGAAATGTATCAAAAAGAAACCCTCATCCTGAGCTTGTCGAAGGATGACTGTGATCAAGGGCTCAGGAGCCTTTCAGCAGCATGCTCTGGCCCCGGTCACCCTGACCGCGCACGCGCCCGGTCCAGGATATGGCGTCCGGTCATGAGGTCCAAGTGGGCGCCGCCGCCGTTCTTGAAGAGGGTGACGTCCTCGGCCGCGGCGCGGCCCGCCGCGCGCCCCTGGCAGAGCTCGAAGAGGTCGCCCCGGATGTCGGACTCCGAGACGACCCCGTCTTCCATCGGACGGGTCAGGTCGCCGCAGTACCCGAGGGTGAACCAGCGCGAGTCGACGTAGATCTCCGCCCGGCGGCAGGCCTCGTCGTCGGCCTCGCGCATCTCCGGGGTGAAGCCGCCGACCAGGTCCAGGTGGCAGCCGGACCGCAGCCAGTCGCCCCGGATCAGGGGCCGGGTCGCCCCGGTCGCGCAGGAGATCAGGTCGGCGCGCCGCGCCGCGGCCTCCAGGTCCTCGCCGGCGCCGGCCGCGATGCCTTGTTCCTGAAGGGCCGCGGCGAGGGCCCGCGCGGTCTCAGGCGTGCGGTTCCAGACGGTGACCTCCCCGATCGCGGGCCGGGCCGCCAGGTGGGCGCGGATCAGGTGCGGCGCCATCACCCCGGCGCCGACCATGAGCAGGCTGCGGCAGTCCTCGCGCGCCAGGAATCGGGCGCCCAGGGCGGAGTCGGCGGCCGTCTTCCAGGGTGTCATGGCGGTGCCGTCGATCAGCGCGCTGACCGCGCCGCTCCGGCCGTCGAACAGGACGTAGACCCCCTGCACCGTCGGGAAGGCGCCGCCCGCGTTGTCCGGAAAGCTGGTGACCAGCTTGACGCCGAGCGCCTCGTCCCACTGCCAGGCCGGCCACACCAGGAGATGGCGGGTCAGCCCCGCCGCGCCGGGCTGCGCCAGAACCAGCCGCTCCGCCGTGTCGACGCCGGCCCGGTGCCCGGCCTCGAGCGCGTCGATCAGGCCGGGATAGTCGAGCAGGGCGTCGACCGCCGCCGCGTCGATCATTCTCATGGCCGCCTGTCTTTCCATTTCTTGTAGGCCACCGGGATCAGGGCCAGGACGGCCAGCCCGACCAGGGCCGCGCCGATCTCGAAGGTGACGATGTTTGCGCCGGTGAACTCCTCGCCCTTGTCGAAGATGCTGCCCAGGCCCGCGCCCACCGTGGTGTAGACGATCGACCCGGGAATGATCCCGATGAAGGTGGCCAGGACATAGGTCCTGAGCGTGACGCCGAGAAAGGCCGGCACCAAGTTGACCACGAAGAAGGGGAAGATCGGCACCAGACGCAGGACCAAGAGGTAGTTGAAGGCATTCTCCTGGAAGCCTTCCGCCATGGACTTGATCCAGGGGCCGGCCCTGGCGCGCAGGGCTTCGCCGACGGTGGTCTTGGCGATCACGAAGAGCAGGCTGGCGCCGAGGGTCGCCGAGAAGACCACCAGGACCGTGGCCAGCAGCCAGCCGAACAGGAACCCGCCTGTGATGCTGAGGACGGCGCCCCCGGGCAGCGAGAAGGCGACGGCGGCGGCGTAGACCCCGGCGTAGATCAGCGCCGCCCCGAGGCCGTGGTCCTGGACGAAGGCCTTGAGGGCCTCCCGGTGCTGCTTCAGCGCCTCGAAGGTGACGTAGCGGTCGAGGTCGAACAGGAAGAAGCCGAGAATGCCGAGCAGCAGGACGGCGAGCGGCCAGAGGCGCCGGATCGTGAAGGTGCCGCGGTCGGCCGCACCGCCGCCGTCCCCGTCGCGATCGCCCCGATCCTGCGCCATGCCGACCCGCTTCCCCGCCACTGCAAAGCCCGAAGCAGGCTACAACAGGGCGTCTTCTTTGTCCCGCCGGGCCGCCGGCGGAGGGCGCTCGGGGGGAATTGACATCGTGAGGCTGGACGCTAAAACAGCATCCGACCGTCCAAGGACGGAGGTCCGCTTTATGTTGCGTTGAAATTGACTTGAGTCAGATAGAGTGGGGTTGTGTAAGATTTTATCTAATTACACAGAAATATTGAGATAATTGACAAGTAATCGGCGTTTCGTTAATTTATCGGTAACCTGTTATTTGGTTGGGGCGCGGCTTTTTTCGGCCGCGGGGTGACTGGAAGCTAGGCAGGTCCCGTATAAGGACCTGGGAGTGGAAGGATGCTGGAAGTCTCATCGAGGCCGGGCGCCTGGGGCGGCGCGCGGCACAAATTGGGTGCAGCGGCCGTGATTGCCGCAGCGACCCTCGTTTCGGGGATGCAAGGGGGAAGCGCGTCTGCGGACGACGACATCCGTCCCTGGTCCCCAGGCATGACCGTGCCGGTGGCCGCCGCCGAGGCGCCCGCGGCCCAGGTGCTGGGCGGTCCGCCCAACGAATTCGCCTGGCCGGAGAGGCGGGAGATCGCCTGGGCGCCGAAGCCGCTACCGCGGGCCGCCCAAACGCCGGCCGCCGAAGGCAAGACGCCCGCCGCCCGCACCTTGGCCGCCGAGGCCAAGCCGGCGCCGGTCCGACGCCCGGTCAGGGCGGCGCGGGCCGGTGAGATCAGGTCCCTGGCGAGCTTCACCGCCGCCCGGCAGGCCAAGAGCGGCCCGCAGAAGCTCTATGACGAGCTCCACTGCCTGGCGCTCAACATCTACTTTGAGGCGCGCGGCGAGGACATGAAGGGCCAGCACGCGGTGGCCCACGTGGTCATGAACCGGGTCAAGGACGCCCGCTTCCCCCACACGGTCTGCGACGTGGTGCGCCAGGGCGGCGAGGCGACCCTGCACCGCTGCCAGTTCTCCTGGTGGTGCGACGGTCAGAGCGACCGGCCCAGGAACCTGGAGATGTGGAAGGTGACCCAGGCGATCGCGCGCTCGGTCTATTGGGGCTACTCCGCCGACCCGACCCAGGGCGCCCTCTGGTACCACGCCGACTACGTCATGCCGCACTGGGGCAAGGTGTTCAAGCGGGGCCCCACGATCGGGCGGCATATCTTCTATGTCGCGGACGAGAGGGGCATCTACCTGGCGCAGAACAGCGTGGAGCCCTAGAGGGCTGCGTGCCGGACCGATGCCGGAGCTCCCCTCCGGATAGATACCGGGGCGCGCCTGCCGTAGCGGGCCGGCATGGGCCTCCGGCCTCTCATTTGACGATAGCCGAGGGCAAACACCTCCTCGTCATCCTCGTGCTCGACACGAGGATCCAGGATTTGTTGCGCAAGCTGGCAGCGCCTTAAAGGCGAGCACCGAGGTGGTCCCGACCCCCGTCACTTGGAAGGGCGCCTTCTCCCCGCCCAGATAACCGAAGACGAAACTCCTCCCCGCCTGCTGAGCCGCCGGCGGCCTCCATCCGTGGCATGCCTTATGTCCATGCTCGTTGAAATTGAGTATGCCTTTTTGCTATCGAGAACAGGCAAACTCGACTGAAAGATCGTGTGGTGTGAAGGGAGGGGTCTCGATCATGAAGAAGCTTCTACAAGTCACGGCGCTATCGTCCGTTGCTCTCGTTGCCTTGCCGGCGCTCGCGGAGGACCCCTGCCTGCCAGGCGGTTCGACCTACACAAGCGGCACCTACCAGGCCGAACTGCCGTTTAACAGCGGCATTGAACGCACTTTCCGCGTCCATGTTCCGAAGGGCTATGACCCGGATAAGCCGCGCAAGGCGCCTCTCGTCTTGATCTTCCATGGCTGGGGCGGGGACGAGAACGAGTTTCTCGACTCGGCGACCGTCACCGACGAGGCCGACCGACGCGGCTTCATTCTCGTCGCCCCGCGCGGCCTCGGCTCGGGTGAGCCCGACCAGAGCTTCAATTCATGGTCTTTCCTAGGCTCGACCGACGGATTGGACGCCCGCGACCGTCCGATCTGCGACGCCAGCATAACGCCTGACTACAGCTATCAATCCTGCGGCCCGGTCGGCGACAAGACGGCGGTCGCGAAGAACACCTGCTCCTGGACCCATTGCCAAAGCGACGACATTATCTTCGCGCTCAACTTGGTCGAGCAGGTCAGCCACAATCTTTGCGTCGCCAAGAAGGACGTTTTCGCGGTCGGCGGATCGAACGGCGGCATGTACACCTGGAACCTCGGCCAAGACCCGCGCAGCGCGAAGCGTTTCCGCGCGATCTCGGCGCTGATCGGGCTGCCGCATCGGGGGTATCTCTCGGCGAAAGCGAAGAAGGGCAATCTTCCGGCCCTGGCGATCACGGGAAACCAAGACACCGTCGTGCCGCCCGGCGAATGGGAGGACCCGCGCTTCACCGCCTCGACCGCTTTCGGCGAAAGCTATTTCTATACCGGCGCGACGGGGATCACGCGGTCCTGGGCGAAAGCGCATGGCTGCAGCGTCAAAGAGCCGGCGGTTCCGTTCGAGGACCATGGGTCGGGCTATGATTGCCGAACCTATTGCGACAAGGACGAAGATTGGGACGAAGCTTGGCCGCGTGTCTTGGACTGCCGCGCGGAGATGGGCCACGAGTACGACTTCGATAACTCGTGGGAACTGATCATGGATTTCTTCCATGCCCATTCCGCCCGCGTGGCGGCGCGGCCCGATCCGGACGACGACCGTGACGAGGATGACGACGACTAGATACACCGGCAGCCGGTGCCCCGGCTGAGCTAAATCTGGGGACAGGGTGTAGTTTCGATAGAGCTTCTCGGCGGCTAGGGCGGTTCGCAGAGGATATGAAACTATGTGCTGTCCCCGAATTTGCCGCCTTCGTCAGCCGGCGAAGTGCCGCCGGTCCGCCCCAACGCCTTCGCTCTTGGGTCACTTCTCGGGGCTAGTGTCTGCTCAGGTTTCCTGAACCGGCGGTGCGACGGGCATGTCCCTCTATCCACTGATGGAGTTCCTGGTCTCCGATCTGGGCATTTTCACCGTTTATGCGGTGCCTTTCGTGCTTGCCGCCGTCATGCCCGGATTTCGAGCGCTCGCGGTGATCACCCTGACGCTGAGCGGCCTGATCCTCTTCGCATTCCTCCGCCTCTCCGCCGAGGACGTGCCGGGCGGCGCGTCCCTCGGCCAGGCGATGATGCTGGGACTGGTCATCTGGGCCGGTGTCGGCCACGTGGCCGGCGTCATGACCAGGGCGATCGACCTGGCCAGGAGTCCCGGGCCGCTCGCCGCGCGCGCCGGCGTCTATCTGGTGGGCTTCGCGCTCCTGCCCGGCCTTTTCCTCGCCTGGTCCTGGTGGCGCGAATGACAGGCGGCCCCGCCTTCGATCCTTGCGAAACCGGCGCCTCTTGACGATATATCAAGGCCTTCAGCCGCATCCCAACAAACGAGCATCGGCCGGCCCGCCGCCGGCCCCCGCTTCAGGAGACGAGACCCGTGAGTTCGACGCTGGCACAGGAAACCCCATCGGGGGGCGCGGCCTCGCCGGTCGCGCGCGAGGCCGGCCAACGCCGAACCTTCGCCATTATCTCCCACCCGGACGCGGGCAAGACGACCCTGACCGAGAAGCTCCTGCTGCTCGGCGGGGCGATCCGCATGGCCGGCGCCGTGCGCGCGCGGGGCGAGGGGCGGCGGACCCGCTCCGACTGGCTCAAGATCGAGCAGGCCCGGGGCATCTCGGTCTCGACCTCGGTCATGACCTTCCAGTTCGGCGACGTCACCTTCAACCTGCTCGACACGCCGGGCCACGAGGACTTCAGCGAGGACACCTACCGCACGCTGACCGCGGTCGACTCGGCGGTCATGGTGATCGACGCGGCCAAGGGCATCGAGGCCCAGACCCGCAAGCTCTTCGAGGTCTGCCGCCTGCGCGACACCCCGATCGTCACCTTCGTCAACAAGCTCGACCGGGAGTCCCGCGACCCCTTCGACCTGATGGACGAGATCTCCGACCAGCTCGCGCTCGACACCACGCCCATGAACTGGCCCGCCGGCATGGGCGGCCGCTTCGGCGGCTGCCATGACCTGCGGCAGGACAGGTTCCTGCCGTTCGGCGAGGGGGCGGGGGACCGGCGGCTGGAGCTCGCCGACCCGGCGCTCGCCGAGTTGCTGCCCGAGGATATCCTGGAGAGCCTGCGCGAGGAGACCGAGCTGGTGCGCGAGGCCTGCCCGCCCTTCGATCTCCAGGCCTACCGCGAGGGGCACCTGACGCCGGTCTTCTTCGGCTCGGCGCTCAAGGAGTTCGGCATTCGCGAGCTGCTCCAAGGCCTGTCGGACTTCGCGCCGCCGCCGGGCGCGCGGCCGTCCGACCAGCGCGCGGTCGCGCCGGCCGAGGACAAGGTCACCGGCTTCGTCTTCAAGGTTCAGGCCAACATGGACCCGAACCACCGGGACCGCGTCGCTTTCATGCGGGTATGCTCGGGCCGCTTCAAGCGCGGTATGAAGCTGCGCCACGCGCGCAGCGGCAAGCAGATCGGCATCCACAACCCGATTCTCTTCTTTGCCCAGGACCGCGAGCTGGCCGAGGAGGCCTGGCCCGGCGACATCATCGGCGTGCCCAACCACGGCACGCTCAGGGTCGGCGACACCTTGACGGAAGGTGAGGCCCTGCGCTTCACCGGCATCCCCAACTTCGCGCCCGAGATCCTGCGCCGGGTGCGGCTCGACGATCCCATGCGCGCCAAGCAGATGCGCCGCGCGCTCGAGGACCTGGCCGAGGAAGGGGTCACCCAGGTGTTCCGGCCGCAGATCGGCAGCGACTGGATCGTCGGCGTGGTCGGCCAGCTGCAGCTCGACGTGCTGGAGACCCGGATCGCCGGCGAGTACAATCTCAAGGTCGGCTTCGAGGCGGCGCCCTACCAGACGGCGCGCTGGGTCGAGGCCGGGAGCGACGCGGACCTCAAGGCCTTCTCCGAGGCCAACCGGGGCTCCATGGCCGAGGATCGCGACGGCGCCCCGGTGTTCTTGGCGCGCAACGCCTGGGAGCTGAACTACACGGCCGAGAAGTGGCCGGACATCAAGCTGGTCGCCACGCGGGAGCGGGCCTAGCAGGTTGCTGAAATAGTGCCTCGTTGGCACCATCACCCTTCGACCAGCTCAGGGTGAGGGCGGGATGTTTCAGTCAGTTACCCTCATCCTGAGCTTGTCGAAGGATGACCGTGATCAAGGGCTCACGGGTTCTTCAGCACTCTCCGGGATTTCCTGACGAGGCGGGGCCACCAGGACATGCCATCGCAACCATCGAGCCCGCTCGCCCTCGACGGCCTGCCGTTCCAGATCGTGGAGCGCGGCCTGCAGGGCCTGCCGCTCGACGAGCAGCTCTCCGACTACTGTGCGCGGATCTACGACGCCGGATTCCCCATGCAGCGGGTGCAGATCGGCATGGATACTCTCCATCCGCGCTACGGCTCCCATACCTTCGTCTGGCAGCCCGGCTCGCGCGCCATGATCCGGTCCCACGAGCGCAGCATGATCAGCCAGGAGATGTATCTGCGCAGCCCGGTCTATTTCATGCGCACGCAGGGCTTGAAGCAGCTGCGCCGGCGCCTCGACCAGGACGGTCTCGAGGATTTTCTGCTCTTCCCGGAGCTGCGCGCGGAGGGCTACACCGAGTATGCGGCCTGCCTCGTGCCCTACGATCCGGCGCAGCTCGAGGCCATTGCCCGGAAGGCCGGCCGCGCCGAGGCGGCGGCGGGGTCGGGCCGCGCCGTCGACGGCATCTTCTTCTCCTGCGCGACCCGCAGCCCCGAGGGCTTCGACCACGACGCGCTCGACCAGGTCTTCGCGACCCTGCCTTACCTGGCGCTCGCCTTGAAATCACGCCTGACCTATGACGTCGCGAGTACGGTCCTCGGCACCTACCTCGGGGGCGACGCCGGCCACCGCGTGCTCAACGGCACCATCGAGCGCGGCTCGGGGCAGGCGATCCGCGCGGTCATCTGGTTCTCGGACCTGCGCGGCTTCACCAAGCTGACCGACACTCTGCCGCGCGACGACCTGATCGAGGTGCTCAACGACTATCTCGAGGCCATGGCGCGGCCGGTCCAGGACAAGAACGGCCAGATCCTGAAGTTCATGGGCGACGGCCTGCTGGCGGTCTTCGACCTGACCGGCCGCGACGAGGCGGCGGTCTGCCGCGACGCGCTAGACGCCGCGGCCCAGATCCGTCGCGAATTTCCGACCTTCAACGCGGAGCGCCGCGAGGCCGGCAAGCCGACCATGGACTTCGGGCTGGCGCTGCATCTGGGCGAAGTGCTCTACGGCAACATCGGCGCCAGTGAGCGGCTGGACTTCACCGTGGTCGGGCCGGCGGTCAACGAAGCGAGCCGCATCCAGGCGCTCTGCCGGCCGCTCGATCGCAATGTGCTGGTCTCCAGCGTGTTTCGGGATGCGGCGGGCGACGAGGCGGCTGGTCTCGAGTCCCTGGGGTCCCACCAGCTGCGCGGCGTCTCCACGGCGCGCGAGCTCTTCACGCCAGGCGATTGAAAAGTCGAAGCGGTCCGCTCCCGTGTCAGCGGCTTTGCGCGGGAACGCGGACCGGGTTGGGGCGGGTCAGGACGTAGGCGCTGGCCAGGCCGAGCATGGCGAAGGTCACCGCGAAGGGCAGGCCAACACCCAGGGTGAAGGCGGCGATCGCGAGGCCGATGCCCATGCCCGAAACAGCCGCGGCCTTGCTCTTGGTGCTGATCGCGCCCTGGCTCAGGTAGTCTTCGATTACCGGGCCGAAGTGCGGCGCATTGACGATCCGCTGGTACATCCTCTCCGACGAGCGCGCGAAGCAGGCGGCGGCGGCGATCCAGAAGACCGCCGTCGGCATGACCGGCAGGACCGCGCCGATCGCGCCGAGCCCGAACAGGATGTAACCGGCGATGAGGTAGCCGTGGCGGCGCAGTCGGCCCAATAATCTGTTCTGGCTCTGCATCTCTGCTTCCTCTTTTCGATGCTCACGCGATCCGGAAACAAGGGACAGGCACTGCGAACCGGCATGTTGCTCGGCCCGCTTCCACTATACGGTGCCACTGCCCCGACGGTTTCCGCGCCGCACGAAAATTTGAGCGCGGGGTTATGGCAGAAGCGTTCTGCTCGCCGTCGTTTCAGTAGCCGAGCATGTGCGCTCCGTAACCGACGACGAGTGCCGGCAAGGCGCTGTAGAGCGTCGCCGCGACCGCCGCCCGGGGCGCGATGGCGATCGCCGGGAACAGGGCGTCCCCGTCGTTGGCGATGGCGTTTCCGAGCTGCGCCGACAGCGGCAGCGCGCCCGCCAGATAGAGCGAGGTCACGACGAGCTGGGGGCCGCAGCCGGGGATAAAGCCGACAAGGATCGCCAGGGCCACGACCAGCGGGCCGGTCGCGATCAGCAGGGCTTCGATGTCGATGCCGAGCGCCGCGACCAGAAGCTCGTAGCCGACCATGGCGAAGACCACCCAGGCGAGCACGAAGTTGGTCGTTTGGATCACCGACCGGGCGATCGGTCGGCAGCCCGCCGCGCTGCCATTGTCTTGTTCGTCGGGATCGCCGTCCCGGGCCCAGAGCAGCAGCCCGAGGCCGGCGCCGGCCAGCGCCAGCGTCAGGGCGGCGCCCTCCGGAAGGCCGAGCCAGCCCAGAAGGTCGGCCTCGGCCATGGCGGCCGGGATGCCGACCACCATGGCGACCGCCATCAGGGCGATCCAGGCCCACTCCAGCGGGCCCTGGCGGCCGCCGATCCAGGGCTTGCCCGCGATGCAGGCCCGGTCCTGCCGGGCGGCCTGCGCCGGACGCAGGAAGTCCCTGCCGTGCAGCCCGTCGATGAGGTAGCCGCTGGCCACGCCGACAGCGAGCGAGATGCCGCTGACCAGCAGCGCCGTCATGGGCTCGGCCGCGATCAGCAGGAACATGGCATCGCCCATGGTGGTCGACAGGGTGGCCACGAGACCGCCGAAGCTCATGTGACCGCGGGTGAACTGGGTCACCGCGACGATGGCGCCGCCGCAGCCGGGGAAGGCGCCCAGGAGGGCGCCGATCGGCACCTGCCAGGCGGCATGGCGGCGCAGCAGCGTGCCCAGCTCGGTCTTGAACCCGGCCTCCGCGCCGTAGACCAGAAGCAGCGTGAAGGCGACGAAGACCGCGATCTCCAGATAGGCGTCGGCGGCCGCTTCAAGCGCGGCCGGGACTTGGCCCGCGGTGGCCGCGATCAGGGCCGCGAGCAGGAGAAGCGCGGTCCAGCGATAGAGCGCCCCGAGGTGAAGAGGCCCCTGGCCAAGTTCGCGGGCTCTCAGCGCGGCGGCGAGCGTGGACATGGTGGCCTTCCTCGGTCTGTTCCGGAACAGTAGCTTGTAGTTGAACTTAGACTCGTTCTAATCATTGACAAAATGGTTATATTCGATAGGATCAATTGGTGTTGCCTATCGTTGGCTCGGACCGCCGATGAATCTGAGGGACCTCCGCTACGTCTGCGCCGTCGCCGATCACAAGCATTTCGGCCGGGCGGCAGCGGTCAGCCACGTCAGCCAGCCGACCCTCAGCGGACAGATCCGCAAGCTGGAGAACTATCTCGGGGTCGAGATCTTCGAACGGACCAACAAATCGGTGCGGCTGACCCCGGCCGGCGAGCGCATCGTCGCGCTCGCCCGCGACGTGTTGCGCGGTGCCGACGAGATCGAGCGGGTCGCAGACGCGGAGAAGGATCCGGCCGCGGGTCCGCTGCGCATCGGGCTGATCCCGACCATCGCCCCCTATCTGATCCCGCTGTTTCTCGCGCCCCTGCGCCGCCGGCTGCCGAGCATCCGGCCGGTCTTCGTCGAGACCGTCACCCAGGATCTCGAGGCACGGCTGGAGGCCGGCGACCTCGACGCGGTGATCCTGGCGACGGCGCCGGCGAGCCCGCGGCTCCGCTCCCTGCCGCTCTACCGCGAGCCCTTCTGGCTCGCCGTGCCGCGCGGCCACCCGCTGGAGCATGCCAGGACCATCGACCTCGGCGCCCTGACCGCGGACGAGCTGCTGCTGCTGACCGAGGGCCACTGCTTCCGGGACCAGGCCCTGGCGGCCTGCCGCCTCAAGGCGCCGGCCGAGGGCGCGGACATGTCCGCGACCAGCCTGGAGACGATCATCAACCTGGTCGGCGCGGGGCAGGGGGTCACGCTGGCGCCGGCCCTGGCGACCAAGGGCGCCTGGACCACCGATCTCGGCGTCATCGTGCGCCAGCTCGACGAAGGGGCGGCCTACCGGGACGTTCGACTGGTCTACCGCAGCGGGTTCCCGCGCCGCGCGGTCCTGGAACAGGTCGCTGACGTAATCCGCAGCGTCGTGCCATCCTCGGTCACGGCGCTGGAGTCCGTCTAGAAGAGGGCCGCGAGGCCCGGCAGGAGGGAAGGCAACATGGAAGATACCGTCAAGGAAATCCAAGGGCTGATCGTGACCTATGGCCTCAGTGCTCTCGGCGCGTTCCTGGTTCTCGTCATAGGATGGATACTTTCCGGCTGGCTGTCTGGTCTGGTCGGACGGGTCCTTGGGAAGACCGCGGCGGTCGATGAGACGCTGCGCGGTTTCCTGGTCAGCCTGGTCAAGTATCTCATCCTGATCTTCACCGTGGTCGCGACGCTCAACCAGTTCGGCGTGCAGACCACCAGCATCATCGCCGTCCTGGGCGCGGCCAGCCTGGCCATCGGCCTCGCGATGCAGGGGACGCTGAGCAACGTCGCCGCCGGCGTGATGCTGCTGCTGATCCGGCCCTTCAAGGTCGGCGACTATGTCGAGGCCGGCGGCTTCGCCGGCACGGTCAAGGTGATCCACCTCTTCCTTACCGAGCTGGCGACGCCCGACAACGTGCAGATCCTGGTGCCCAACGCCCAGATCTGGGGTTCCGCGATCCAGAACTACAGCTTCCACAAGACTCGCCGGCTCGACCTGGTCGTCGGCGTGAGCTACGAGGACGACCTGACGAAGGCCGTTGCCGTGCTCGAGGACGCGGTCAAGGCCGACAGCCGGGTCCAGGCCGATCCCGTTCCCCAGATCCTGGTTGGCGAGCTGGCCGACAACTCGGTCAACATCACCATACGCCTCTGGTGCAATGCGGCAGACCTGTGGCCGCTCAAGTTCGACCTGACCAAGGCGCTGAAGCTGCGGCTCGACCAGGAGGGCATCTCGATTCCCTATCCCCAGCGGACGGTCCACGTCGTGACCGGCGAGGCCGCGGCCTTAGGATAGGCGGCGGCTCGACATTCACCGGCTTTGTGGCATGCTGCCGCCCGACGGCGCTTGCAAGCCGGCGCAGGGCACAGGGGGAAGCGGAGCATGACGCTGCGGCACGGCGGCCAGATCCTGGTCGACCAATTGGCGATCCAGGGCTGCGACGCGGCCTTCTGCGTGCCGGGCGAGAGCTTCCTCGCCGTGCTCGACGGCCTGCACGCCCACCCGGGGTTGCGCACCATCATTTGCCGCCAGGAGGGCGGCGCGGCCATGATGGCGGAGGCCTACGGCAAGATGACCGGGCGGCCGGGAGTCTGCTTCGTTACCCGCGGGCCCGGCGCGACCAACGCCGCCGCCGGCGTGCACATCGCCTATCAGGACTCGACGCCGATGATCCTCTTCATCGGCCAGGTCGGCCGGGACATGGTCGACCGCGAGGCTTTCCAGGAGGTCGACTACCGCCAGATGTTCGGCCCGCTCGCCAAGTGGGCGGCGCAGATCGACCAGACCGAGCGGATCCCGGAGTACGTCAGCCACGCCTACCATCTCGCCACGTCGGGCCGGCCGGGGCCGGTCGTCCTGGCCCTGCCGGAAGACATGCTCTCGTCCAGCGCCGAGGTCGCCGACAGCAGGCCGGCGGCGAGGGTCGAGGCCAAGCTGGCCGCCGAGGATCTCGAGGCCTTCGCCGCTCTGCTGCGCGGCGCAGAGCGGCCGTTCGCCATCGTCGGGGGCGGCGGCTGGTCCCAGGCGGCGCGCGAGGCTTTCGAAGCCTTCGCAGAGCGCTTCTCGCTGCCGGTCGGGGCGTCTTTTCGCTGCCAGGACTACTTCGACAACCGGCACCCCTGCTACGTCGGCGATGTCGGTATCGGCATCAATCCGCCGCTCGCAGGGCGCCTGCGCGAGTCCGATCTCCTGCTCGTGCTCGGCGCCCGCCTGGGCGAGATGACGACCAGCGGCTACAGCCTGATCGACATCCCAAACCCGAAGCAGAAGCTGGTGCACGTCTATCCCGGCCCCGACGAGCTCGGCCGGGTCTACCGGCCGGACCTGGCGATCAACGCGTCGCCCGCCTCCTTCGCGGCCAAGTTGGCCTCCTTGGAGAGCGCCGGCACGCCGCCCTGGGCGGAGCGGAGCGGCGCCGCACGGGCGGACTACGAGGCCAACATAGTGCCCCAGGAAACCCCGGGCGAGGTCAAGCTGGAGCAGGTGATCGCCCACCTGCGCGAGACCGCGGGCGATGCGATCGTGACCAACGGCGCGGGCAACTACACCGCCTGGGTCCACCGCTACTATCTCTACGGCCCCTACCGGAGCCAGCTGGCGCCGACCTCCGGCTCCATGGGCTACGGCCTGCCGGCGGCGATCGCCGGCAAGCTGGCAGCGCCCGAACGGCCCGTCGTGGCCTTCGCCGGCGACGGCTGCTTCCTCATGACCGGCCAGGAGCTGGCGACCGCGGTGCAGTACGACCTGCCCATCGTGATCATCGTGGCCAACAACGGCATGTACGGCACGATCCGCATGCACCAGGAGCGCAACTACCCCGGCCGGGTCAGCGGCACGGGCCTCAAGAACCCCGACTTTGCCGCTCTGGCGCGGTCCTACGGCGCCGCCGGCGAGACCGTGACGCGAACCGAGGATTTTCCCGCCGCCCTGGAACGGGCCCTGGCCGCGGAGGGGCCGGCGCTGATCGAGCTGCGCACGGACCCCGACGCGATAACCCCGCGCACGACGCTGAAGCAGATCGCCACCCAGGCGCGAGACTAGAGCAGACCCGGGTTTGACGGCATCGCCAGAGGCAGTTCATCAAACCCGGTGAATCTGCTCCACCAAAATCGATATCGAGCGGAGTCGAGCAGGGTCGGCGCCGGTTTCGGTGCGTGTCGCCGTGAGCTTTGAAGATCCATAAATAATTCACAGAATTTTATTTAATTTATTTGGTAAATATGTCATTAATCATACTTTTCATTTGAAATAGAATTTCAGGTGATTAAAATCACTTTAAGAATTAAATGACTTTGACTCCGGTTGTTCTAAGAATCGGCGGTAGTAAAGCGTCGCACCGGGGGTCGCCAGGCTGCGAAGTAATGGCTTTGGGGAAGCATTCGAGATGGAACAGCATGGGCGAGGGAAATGCTGGGGCGACGCAGGAACACGAACGCGGCGGATTCCGAGGACATCACCGATCGCATACGCCGGCGGACGGCCGGCCTAGAGCCGTCCGGTGAGGAGCGGGGCGCCGTCCCGCGCAAGGCGCGCGGACCGGTCAGGGACACGCTTGACTGGCGGCTGATCTACAAGGTTCTCGACGAAGTCTCCCTGCGGCTGGACAAGGCTCTGCTCGACAAGGGCGTGCAGCAGAGTTTCGCACCGACCAGGATCTCGCTCCTGCTGGACGAGGCGCTCGAGACCCTGGGAGTCACCCTGACGTCGCGGGCGAGGGGGGCGCTCTTTGGCCGGGTGCTGCGCGAGCTCTGCGGTCCCGGCTCTCAGGTGGCGGCGAGCGGCGCGGTGGCGTTCAAGTCGGCCGCGGAGACGAAGGCCACCGCCCCCCGGGAGTCGGCCGAAGAAGGCCCCAGCTTCGGCGCCCTCGTCGCGGCCGGCCGCCTGTCGCCGGATATGGCCCGCTTCCTGGAGCTTTGCGTGCCCCACCGGCTCAACCTGCTGATCGCCGGCGCTCCCGGCACCGGCCGTAAGGCCCTGTTGGGCGCCATGGCCCGGAACATCGACGTGCGGGAGCGCGTGGCCACGGTCGAGTGGGGCGATCCGATCGCGCTCGACCAGGTTCGTGTCCATCGACTGAAGGCTGAGATCAAGGACCTGTCCGGCCCCAAGCGCTCCACCATGGTCGAGCATCTGTGGCGCGCGCTGTCGCTGAACCCTAGCTACCTGCTGGTCGACCAGTTCCCCGACGAGCTGCAGAACCGCAGAATCGACGGCGTGCTGCAGGCGCTGGAACGGGACCGGGGTGGTGTCATGGCGCTGGCCGCGCAGGGTGACCTGCCGGCGATCCTGGAGCGTCTCGGCGACTTCAGGGCGCCGGACGGCAAGGCGCCCGGGTTCGACCTGGTGATCCAGACGGCGGCGCTGCCGAAAGGCGGGACCTGTGTCGCCCGGATCTCCGAGCTCGTCACCGGCCCGGGCAAGGAAGCGCAACTGCGCGACCTCTTTCGCCACGCCTCGGCCGGCTGGCCAATGGAGGACGCTGAGGGCTTCATCGGGACGGGGCGGGTTCCTGCCTTCGTGGAAAACCTCGGCGACGGCGGCGCCGGTCTGCGGGCAACGCTCGACCCGACGGAGCCGACGACGTGAGGTTGGATCCGTTGGTCTCCTCTCGGATCGGGAGCCCAGCCGAGGGTGCGCCAAAAAATCGGCCCCGGTGTGTGAAGAGTCACACTCGGGTATGCCGGCCTGGCCCAGACTGCGCGTCACACTTCGCCGCAACAGAGACGTAACGTGCAGAACAGGATCCCCACGCCGACCATGGTCAGCCCCTATCTCCTGCGCCCGATCAGAACCTTCAAGCAGGTTGCGCGCGAACGGGAAGAGGGCCGACACTTCGAGGAAATTGCCAGCCGCGCCCTGGCGGAGGGGCGGGCAGCCGGCGAAGCGCCGCCGCAGATGCTCAAGCGCGCGGTGGCGGCGATCATCCGCCACGATCCGCGCATGACCTATCGCGCCGCCCTGGCGATCGTTCAGCGCGCTGACGGCGGCGGCTGAGGCGGGCCGCCGTTCACTCCTCGCTTTCGGCGAAGACCTCGCGCGCCAGGCGGAAGCTGTCGATCGCGGCGGGGACACCGCAGTAGATCGCGGTCTGCAGCAGGACTTCCTTGATCTCGTCCTTGGTAACGCCGTTGTTCAGGGCGCCGCGCAGGTGGATCTTCACCTCGTGCGGTCGGTTGAGCGCGGTCAGCATCGCGAGGTTGATCAGGCTGCGGGTCTTGCGCTCCAGTCCCGGACGGGTCCAGATCTCGCCCCAGCAATATTCGGTGACCAGTTCCTGCATGGCCCGGTTGAAGTCGTCCGCGCCCGCGATCGACTTGTCGACGTACTCGGCTCCCAAGACCGCGCGGCGCACGGCCAGCCCCTCGTCGAAGCGTTTCTGATCCATGGTGGTTTCCTCCCTCATCGCAGTCGTGCGGACGTTTCATGCCGCGCGGGTTCAAAGCCAGGCCCCCCTAGAGCAGATCCGGGTTTGATTGAATTGCCATACGCGATTCAATCAAACCCGGTGAATCTGCTCTGACTCAACAATGTAGATCGTATTCACATGCTGAGACGGAAGCAGGACCTGCTTCCTTCTAAACCTGATCCGATCTAGTGGCCGGGAGCTTGCCGCCGTTTCTCCGGACCTTCAACGGAAAGACGCGCCGCCAGAGCTGATCAGCTCAGAACGGCGCGTCTTGCTGGTCCCGGGTGCGGGTTTTTTCGCCCGCCCCACATGTCTCTGGTATCGGGGTCTGTGGTATCAGGGTCTCTGGTATCAGGCCGCCCGCCAGCGCGAGAAGGCGTAGGCCAGCCGGGTCAGCAGGCTCGGCGCCGCATAGCGCTGCTGCGGGAAGCCGACCCCACCGTAGCCGCGCAGGTGCTTGTAGAGCGACGGCTTGGCGAGCACCACCCAGAAGTCGACGAAATCATTCATGGCATCCACTCCTATCCTTGCGGCGGGTTACGCCGTTGCGGCCGGAGGCCGACCACAGAAGCAGCGCGGGCGCTGCGGGTCGGGAAGATATGATACAGGGAATCCGCGGCGCGAGCGCCGAAATTGCATCTCGGCTATGCTGCCCGGTCATAGCTGGATCCGTCTCGTCGGGGCGCCGATGGGCCTCCTGGCCTTTACTTGGCTTTACTTGGCTGGGCGCTGGCGGAGCGGGAGCCGAAGGATAGGAGCCTCATGTCCATGAACGAGACGAAGCCTTACCGTTTCGCCGTCAGCCGCGCCGGGGCGGCCGAATTCGAGAAGGGCCTCCGCGGCGCCTTCGTCTACCGCGACCTGGCGATCGACGGCGCGACCGGCGGCGCCTTCGGGGCCCACGTGATCCGGGCGACCGCGCCCTGCGAGGGCGTGACCGGGCCGCACCGCCACAGCCTCGGCTTCCAGATGGTCTACGTGCTCAAGGGCCGCTGCGTGATGTGGTACGAGGGCGAGGGGGATGTCGCACTCGAGGCCGGCGACTGCGTCCACCAGCCGCCCGGGATTCTTCACGAGCTGAAGTCCTGTTCCGGCGATTGCGAACTCCTCGAGATCACCATGCCCGCCGAGTTCGGCACCGAGGACGGTTGAGCGTCCGGCGGTGCGGCGGGGCGGGGTGCGAAAACCGAGGTTACGAGGCCCGTACAAGAGAGCACGTGATTTTGGAACGCCCCTGTCGAGAGCCGGGTACCGGCGTGCGGTCCGTACTCCTCGACGCAGAAGCGACAGGCAAGCCATTGACGTTGAAAGTTTTCTGGTGCCAGTCAGGCCGGGTCGAAATTTCGCCGGAACCAGAAGGCGGTGGAGCAGTTCAACTGCTCCACCGCCTCTTATTCGGGTTCCGGCCGGACGGAGCCGGTCAGGTTCCGCCTGTCTAGGCGGCGCCGCTGCCCGCCAGATCGAACCGCGCCCGGATCTCTTCCGCGCGCTGACTATGGCTCCTTGCCATGATCATCAGATCATGCCCGGCGATCAGGCAGCGGTAAAAAACCGGCACCATGGTGATCGAGAGTGCGATGCGGAAGGGGCAGCCGCAGGACAGCGCGGCGCCGACGCCGACGCACGCCATGCTGAAGAGCGTGAACTCGATCCAGCGAGCGTCGAAGACTCGTCGTGCGACGGTGCGCGCCCGGCGCACCCTGTCGAACGTCACGGTGAAGGCGAAATTCTGATCGGGCGCGCCGAAGCGGCGCTCCAGCTCCGCGCGGTCCCAGATTCCTGTCCGCTTCCTCAGGGTGTGCACGCCCGCCTTCCCGCGCGCGATCTCGGACCACTGACGGCGGGCCGCCAGGTTGCTCGCGACGAAGTCGGTTGCCAGAAACGCCAAAAGTATCCACGTCAAGTATTCCATGATCACCACATGATTTTCTATCGACGAAGGGCGTTACGACGTATCAAGCAATGTGGATCAATTGAATAATACAAAGTTTCGTTCGAGTAATTACATAAATTTTTATTTAATTTGAGTGCTTACTCCCGAGCGCCCGCGGGCAAGGTTCCGGGCGCCTCCGAGGGTTCGCCGCACACCCGGAAAGCCTCGCGGCCCCGCCTTGCCGCACCTCGGTCCCGGTGCTAGCCTCCGCGCCTTGGCGGCGCCCGCTTTTTGGCGGCGCTCTTCTTTCCTTTCTGAACGAGGTTCGGCGATGGCGGTGGACAAGGAAACCGTCGCGAAGATCGCGAGGCTGGCCCGCATCCGGGTCGACGAGGCGCAGCAGGCGGCGCTAGCCGGCGAGCTCTCCACCATCCTGGACTGGGTCGAGCAGCTCGGCGAGATCGACACCGGGGGGGTCGAGCCCATGACCTCGGTGGTCGCGATGAAGCCGACGCTGCGGGCGGACAAAGTCAGCGACGGTGATTGCCGCGACAAGGTGCTGGCCAACGCCCCCGAGGGGAACGAACAGTTCTTCGCCGTGCCCAAGGTTGTCGAATGATGGGGCTTCCGAAATGACCGGGCTCTCCGAGTTGACCCTGGCCGAGGCGCGCGATCTCCTGGGGCAGGGCGAGGTCTCGTCGAAGGAGCTGACCCAGGCGCAGATCGCCGCGGTCGAGGCGGCGCGGCCGCTGAACGCTTTTATCACGGAGACGCCGGAGCAGGCGATCGCCATGGCTGAGGCCTCGGACGCCAGGCGCGCCAAGGGCGAGGCCGGGGTTATGGAAGGCCTGCCGGTCGCGCTCAAGGACCTCTTCTGCACCGAGGGCATGCTGACCACGGCGGGATCCCATATCCTCGACGGCTTCACGCCGCCCTACGAGTCGACCGTCTCGGCCAACCTCTGGCGAGAGGGCGCAGTGCTGCTGGGCAAGACCAACATGGACGAGTTCGCCATGGGCTCGTCCAACATGACCAGCTACTACGGCCCGGTCGAGAGCCCCTGGCGCCGGCCCGGCGACAACCGGGCACTGGTGCCCGGCGGCTCCTCCGGCGGCTCGGCCGCCGCGGTCGCGGCGCGCGCCGTGGCCGGGGCGACCGGCACCGATACCGGCGGCTCGATCCGCCAGCCGGCGGCGCTCTGCGGCATCGTCGGCCTGAAGCCGACCTACGGCCGCTGCTCGCGCTGGGGCATCGTCGCCTTCGCCTCGTCGCTGGACCAGGCCGGGCCCCTGACCCGCAAGGTGCGGGACTCCGCGATCATGCTGCGCGCCATGGCCGGCCACGATCCCAAGGACTCGACCAGCGTCGACGTCCCGGTGCCGGACTACGAGGCGGCGCTGACCGGTGACATCCGGGGCCTTAAGATCGGCATCCCGAAGGAGTACCGGGTCGACGGCATGCCGGCCGAAATTGACGCGCTCTGGGAGCGGGGTGTCGAGTGGCTCAAGGCCGCCGGCGCCGAGGTCGTGCCGATCTCCCTGCCGCACACCATGTGCGCCCTGCCGGCCTACTACATCGTCGCGCCGGCTGAGGCCTCGTCGAACCTGGCGCGCTATGACGGCGTGCGCTACGGCCTCCGGGTCGAGGGCGGCGATCTGACCGAGATGTACGAGGCGACCCGGGGCGAGGGCTTCGGCGCCGAGGTGAAGCGCCGGGTGCTGATCGGCACTTACGTGCTTTCCGCCGGCTACTACGACGCCTACTACAACAAGGCCCGGCGGGTGCGCTCGCTGATCCTGAAGGACTTTACCGAGGCTTACGAGACGGTCGACGCGATCCTGACCCCGACCTCGCCGAAGGACGCCTTCCCGGTCGGCGGGCTGGACGACCCCATCGCCATGTATCTGAACGACGTCTTCACCGTTCCGGCCAACATGGCGGGGCTGCCGGGCATCTCGGTCCCGGCCGGGCTCTCGGCCGATGGCCTGCCGCTGGGCCTCCAGATCCTCGGCAAGCCCTTCGACGAAGAGACGATGCTGCGGGTCGCCGGGGTGCTGGAGGAAGCCGCCGGCTTCACGGCCGAACCTCAGTTCGTCGCGGGGCGCTGAGCCATGGAGAAGAAGCGCTCCACGCCCCAAGAGAAGAAGGTTCGGAGCTATCAGAAGGACCGGCGCAACGCCTACGGCGAGAACGACAAGTCCTCGCGCAAGGCAATCCGCAAGCGGAAGGCCCAGGGCAACCGGGTGCTGCGGCGGCAGGAGACTAAGGTCCTGGGCCGGGCCGACGAGGACCCCGAAGCGGCCGCGGAGGCGATCGGCGCGGTCAAGCGCAGGAGCTGGAGGAAGGTGCCCGACCGGCCGCTGGCCGAACACATCGACGAGGGCTTCGACTATGGCCGCGAAGGTCTCGGCGAGCGGCGTGAGGACAAGAAGGGCCTGAGAGCCGAGGCCAGGAAGCGGCTCAGGCAATCGGGAAGCGGTCAGTCATGACTCAGATCCAAGGCAGCACGGGCGCGTGGGAAGTGGTCATCGGGCTCGAGGTCCATGCCCAGGTCAGCTGCAAGGCCAAGCTCTTCTCCGGCGCGGCCACCGACTTCGGGGCCGAGCCGAATAGCCAGGTCTCGCTCGTGGACGCCGCCATGCCTGGCATGCTGCCGGTTTTGAACGGCTTCGTGCTGGAGCAGGCGGTCCGGACAGGCCTGGGTCTGAAAGCCGAGATCAACCGGCACTCGGTCTTCGAGCGCAAGAACTACTTCTATCCCGACCTGCCCCAGGGCTATCAGATCTCCCAGTACCTGGAGCCGATCGTCGGCAACGGCACGGTCACCCTCGATCTGCGCGACGGCGAGACCCGCAAAGTCGGCATCGAGCGCCTGCACCTGGAGCAGGACGCGGGCAAGTCGCTCCACGACCAGCATCCGAGCCTGACCTACATCGACCTCAACCGGGCCGGCGTGCCCCTGATGGAGATCGTGTCCAAGCCCGACCTGCGCTCCGCCGAGGAGACCGGGATCTTCCTGCGCAAGCTGCGCTCGATCCTGCGCTACCTCGGCACCTGCGACGGCAACATGGAAGAGGGCTCGCTGCGCTGCGACGTCAACGTCTCGGTGCGGCGGCCGGGCGAGGACTACGGCATCCGGACCGAGACCAAGAACGTAAACTCGATCCGCTTCGTCCAGCAGGCCATCGAGTTCGAGGCCCGGCGCCAGATCGAGCTGCTCGAGGACGGCGGCGCGGTGGTGCAGGAGACGCGCCTGTTCGATCCCAACCGTGGCGAGACCCGGCCCATGCGCTCCAAGGAGGAGGCGCACGACTACCGCTACTTCCCGGACCCGGACCTGCTGCCCGTGGTGCTGGAAGAGAGCTGGGTGGAGGGGATCGAGGCGAACCTGCCGGAGCTGCCCGACGAAAAGAAAGGGCGGTTCATTCGCGAGTTCGGCCTGACGTCCTACGACGCCGAGGTCCTGGTCGCCGAGAAGGAGACGGCCGATTTCTTCGAGACCGTCCTGGGCGGGTCCGAAGGACAGGAGCTCACCAGCGAGGAGATGGCGACGGCGGTCAAGACCGGGTCGCGGCGCGACCCCAAGCTGGTCGCCAACTGGCTGACCGGCGCGTTCTTCGCCGCCCTCAACAAGGCGGACCTGGAGCTGGCCTCGGCGCCGGTTTCGGCCCAGGCCTTGGGCGGCCTGATCGACCTGATCGCCGACGAGACGATCACCGGCCGGATCGCCAAGGACGTCTTCGACGAGATGTGGCGGAGCGGCAAGACCGCCGCCGAGATCGTCGAGCAGAAAGGGCTCAAGCAGATCAGCGACAGCGATGCGCTCGAGGCCATCATCGAGCAGGTCATCGCCGGCGGCGAAAAGCAGGCCGAGCAGTTCCGCGGCGGCAACGAGAAGGTGCTCGGCTGGTTCGTCGGCCAGGTCATGAAGGCGACCCAGGGCAAGGCCAACCCGGGCCTGGTCAACAAGCTGCTCCGGGAGAAGCTCGGCGGCTAGGGCACCCGCTTTCAGCGGCTTCGTGCCAACTGGCCTTTCAGGGCGGCGAGGACAATGTCGATCTCCTCGGGCTCGAGCCGCCCATGGCTTGCCAGGAACTCCGCAACATCCCGTCCCGAGTAGCGGCCGACCAGGCGGTTGCCGTGCAGAAGCAGGGTCGCGCGGGCGAGCTCGGAGGCCCGGTCGTGGCAGATCCCGCACTTGGTGCGGAACAGGCCGCCGGCCTGGAGCACGAAGGTCAGGTGCGCCACGACCGCCTCGATCTCATCCGGGGCGAGTCGGCCGTGCCCGCTTTCCAGCAGGGCGCGCAGCTCTTGTCCGCTCTCGACCCCGATCACCTTATCGCCGTCCCGCTTGAGGCCGACCGGCACAAAGTCACCGGCGTGGGCCTGGTGGCAACCGGCGCAGTGCCGTTCGTAGAGCGTGTGAGGGTCGAGGCCCTGGGCGGCCGCCGGCGTGGCGGAAAGGGTGGCGAGGGCGAAGAGGGCGCGCCCGACCCCAGGCAGGCGAGCGAGCCCCATTCCACTCACCGAGTTCGGTCTAACGTCGCACATGGCTCGGGAGGCATAACTTCAGTCCGATGTGATTATTGCAGTTGCCGGCGGTTTCCCCATTTACACCCTGTCACGTGCGAAAAGGCGCGCCCGGACCGTGGCCATTGGCCGAGGGGGCAGGGCTGCCGCAGGAGTGGACGAGGCTATGCCCGAAGGATCGAACGTGGCTGCCGCCGAGGCAATCCAGGAGCCGGCGCTGATGCGCCGTCTGAGGGCCTTCATCGAGTCCGAGTTCACGCGCAACTTCATCATCCTGGTCATCGTCGTCAACGCCGTGGTGATCGGCCTGGAGACCTCGCCGACCGCCATGGCGATGGCCGGCGGACTGCTCCTGGCGCTCGACACCGGGGCCCTGACCATCTTCGTGATCGAGATCCTGATCAAGCTGGTGGTCTACCGGCTCCGTTTCTTCCGCGATCCCTGGAACCTCTTCGATTTCGCCATCGTCGCCATCTCGCTCGCGCCCGCGAGCGATAGCACGTCGGTGCTGCGCGCCCTGCGCATCCTTCGCGCCCTGCGCCTCATCTCCGTCGTGCCGCGCATGCGCGTCGTCATCCAGGCACTGCTCCAGGCGATCCCCAGCATGGGATCGGTGCTCGCGATCCTCTCCCTGGTGTTCTATGTGGCCTCGGTCATGGCGACCAAGATGTTCGGCGGCCAGTTCGACGCCTGGTTCGGCACGGTCGGCCGCTCGGCCTACTCGCTGTTCCAGATCATGACCCTGGAGTCCTGGTCCATGGGCATCGTCCGGCCGGTGATGGAGGTCTACCCCTACGCCTGGGCCTTCTTCGTCCCCTTCATCCTGATCGTGACCTTCGCGGTCCTGAACCTCTTCATCGCGATCATCGTCAACTCGATGCAAGAGGTGGCGGCCAGCGATACCGAGGCGCAGGCCCAGGCCCACGATGCCGCCCTGCGGGCGCTGACGGAGGAGGTCGGCCGGCTCAGGCTGGACCTCGCCGCGCTGAACGGCCGGGAGGGCGCCCCCGGGGCTCGGCCGGGGGGCGAATCGGCGGCTGGCAGCGAGGCTTCGGCTTCCCGGACCGGCGGGGCCCCCTCCGTCCCAACCGACGGGCGCTGATCCGACTCGGACTCGGGTGCGCGGGTCTGTCCTCCTACAAAAATTTTTTTCCGATTTTTTTTCGCGAGCCCTGCCTGCCTGCCGGCATGCGGCATCGCGGTAATTTTCTGAAAAATATAATAAAATTTGTAATCTCTAAATTAAAATAAAATAGAGATTTATATATCTCAAATATAATGACCAGCTAAAGCCTTACATCTTAACAAATCTTTAGACCTCTTACGGCTTTATTGATGCGAATACTTCTGGCGCGCACCGTCAGGAAAGAAACGATTCAGCGTTGGTCCCGGAGGCTGACCGACGGTCGGGAAAAGGAGCTTAAGATGTCTAGATTAAGTGTTCGGAGCGCCGCATTCCTGGCTCCAGCCTTGGGCGCAAGTTTGACCTTCCTGGCGCAGCCGGCTTCGGCCGATATTCAGCGCTGGATGCCGGCCATTTCCGAGGTCATCGTCGAATGGGAGTCGGCAAGACAGGGTTGCTCATCGGAAGACGTGATCGTCATTCGCGGCAAGCGCTTTCTCGACCGCCGAGGCGAGCCACTGGTCTTTCTCGGCAAGCACGGCCGATTGGACCTCTGCGGCGATCCGACCGCCGAGGAGATCGTGGCCATTCTGCCGTATCCCGTGGCGGACGGCGACTACAAGCTGACGGTTGCGAAACGCAGCCGCTTCTCAGGCTACCGCTGGCGGAGAGGCGACGACGACGAGGACAACGACAGGGTCTCCAGGTGGGCGTCCAGCTACGATCTGACGATCACCAGCGGCCTGCAGGCCGGGCCGACTTCGGCCGGTCCCATGGGCCCCGAAGGTCCCATGGGTCCCACGGGTCCCAAAGGTCCTATGGGCCCCGAAGGTCCTCAAGGTCCTGAAGGTCTGGCGGGTCTTCCTGGCGTTACCGGTCCTGCCGGTCCTGCCGGCCCTGCCGGCCCTGCCGGTCCCGCCGGTCCCGCCGGTTCCGCCGGCCCCGCCGGTCCCGTTGGACCTGTTGGTCCCGTCGGTCCCCAAGGCGATCCCGGCCCTGCCGGTCCTGCCGGGCAGGACGGCGCCGTCACCGCCTCGAGCTGCGGCGTCAACGAGTACGTCAGCGGCGTGAACGCCGACGGCACGGTGTCCTGCGAGAGTCTGCAGGCCTACGTGAGCCAGAACTGCTCCATCTACTTCGGCTGGGAGGGTAGGAACGGCGCTCTGAGCGACGCGGTGCCGAAGAAGGTCGGCCGCGTGTCGCAGAACGAGTGCGAAGTCTTCGACCCGCGTGACTTTAGGCCCAGCACCTGTATCAACGCTCCGGCGCTCAATGAGGATGTGCTCTTCCTGGGCCTTCGGATGGACAACAACGTCGCTGATGAGGACAAGTTCTTTATCGGCTTCCGGTGTGAATGAGCCTTTATAGCCGGCCCGTCGCCGACGGGCCGTGAGGTTGCGAAGTCGGGCGGTGCCGAAGGGGCGCCGCCCGATCTTCTTTATGGATCGGTCTCCGCCTGGACCACGATCCTCGACGGCTTCGACACGGCGCCGACTTGCATCTAGGATGCCGTCCGGTTGTTGACCGGAGGCGTGGATGAGTGAGAAGGCGACGCTGGACCTCGATTTCGTTCGCCGCCAGTTCCCCAACCTGGCGAACGGCTGGACCTA
>JASJEC010000061.1 GCA_030064845.1 Kiloniellales bacterium | reverse complement strand
GGGCGCATTTGCGCCGGGGCGGCGTCGCGGAAGGCCTCGTGGGGCCCAACCCCACGGCGCCTCCCGCTCCTGGCCCCGGCGCAAATCCGCTCCCGCCAGAAGCGCGCCGTGAGTGTCAACAGGCCCTAGGGCGTCGAACAAGAGCGAGGCGGAGCCCATGAACGAGCCATCCGGTCCGCACGTCCTGGGCGGCGGCGTGCTGGCGTCCTTCCCCGACGTCGACATGGCGGCGCTCCGCGCCTACCGGCTCGGCCGGGTCCGCCAAGAGCTGCGCCGCCACGACTATGCGGGGATCGTCCTCTACGACCCGATCAACATCCGCTACGCCACCGACAGCCGGAACATGGCGGTCTGGACCCTGCACAATGCGGTGCGCTACGCCTTCGTGCCCACCGAGGGCCCGGTCTCCCTCTTCGACTTCCACAACTGCGCGCACCTCTCGGCCGGCCTCGAGACGATCGACGAGGTCCGCCCGGCGGTGGACTGGTTCTACTTCGGCGCCGGCAACCGGATCGCCGAGCGGGCCCGGCGCTGGGCCGCGGAGATCGCCGACCTGGTCTCCACCCACGGCGGCGGCAACCGGCGCCTGGCGATCGACAAGTGCAACCCGGAAGGCGCCGAGGCCCTCAGGCAGCTCGGCATCGAGATCCGCGACGGGCAGGAGGTCATGGAGCACGCCCGCTTTGTGAAGTCGGCCGAGGAGCTGGCCTGCATGCGCGCCTCCATCGCGGTCTGCGAGGCGGCCATGGGGCGCATGCGCGAGGCCCTGGAGCCCGGCGTGACCGAGAACGAGATCTGGGCGATCCTCAACCAGGTCAACGCGGCCAACGGCGGCGAGTGGATCGAGACCCGCCTGCTGGCGGCGGGCCAGCGCACCAATCCCTGGTTCCACGAGTCGAGCAACAAGGTGATCGAGGCTGGGGATCTCCTGTCCTTCGACACCGACCTGATCGGGCCCTACGGCTACTGCTCGGACATCTCGCGGACCTACCTCTGCGGCGCCGGCAAGCCGAACGAGGAGCAGCGCTGGCTCTACAAGAAGGCCCGCGAGCAGATCGAGCACAACACGGCGCTCTTGAAGCCGGGCCTCGGCTTCCGCGAGCTGGCCGAGCGGGCCTGGAAGCTGCCCGAGGACTGCGCCCCCAACCGCTACTCCGTGGTGGTCCACGGCGTCGGGCTGTGCGACGAGTATCCCGCCTGCCTCTACCTCGAGGATTTCGACCGGGCCGGCTACGACGGCGTCTTCGAGGCCAACACCACGGTCTGCGTCGAGAGCTACATGGGCCGGCTCGGCGGCGACGAGGGCGTCAAGCTGGAGCAGCAGGTGCTGATCACCGAGACCGGCGTCGCGCCGCTCTCCACCTTCCCCTTCGAGGACGACCTCTTCGGGCGCGAGGTTTAGGCGGCTTAGCTCCATATCCATTGCTGGGCCGGAACCTCATGACTCCCTCTCCCCTCCGGGGAGAGGGCCGGGGTGAGGGGCGTTCGACCCGCTCATTAGATTCGCTTCTATTGCACGCAGGACGCCGTCGAGATTGGACAGGACCTCGTTGTTCCAGAATCGGATCACGCGAAACCCTTCGCGGGCGATCTCCGCGGTTCTCTTGTTGTCGTAATCGACGCTTCTGAGATGCTGGCTACCGTCCAACTCGACCACCAGTTTCTTAGCCGGGCAGACGAAGTCGACGATGTAAGGTCCAATCGGATGCTGGCGGCGGAACTTATGGCCTGAAATCTGTCGATTGCGAAGCGCATACCATAGGCGCCTCTCAGCATCGGTACTCGCTCGGCGCAGTTTTCTGGCTCGTTCGGTGCCCGCCATCGACAACCCTCAACCCGGCCCTCTCCCTGGAAGGGAGAGGGAGTGTGGCGCCCAGTCCGCCACTCCGCCCATAAGCCGCTGCTCAGAGCGCCTCGCCGCGGATCAGGCGGGGCAGGTCGCCGACCAGGCCCATGGCGTGGCGCATCAGGAGGCGCTTGACCGGCGGCAGGCGGTCGACCGCGGCCAAACCCAGGTCGCGGCCCAGGCGGAGAATCGGGTTGTCGTTGGAGAACAGGCGGTTCAGGCCGTCGGTCGCGGCGATCAGGGTGACCGCGTCGAGCCGCCGCCAGCGCTCGTAGCGGGCCAGCACGTCGCGCCCGCCGACGTCGAGGCCGAGCCGCCGGGCGTCGACGATCACCTCGGCCAGGGCCGCGATGTCGCGCAGGCCGAGGTTGAGGCCCTGGCCGGCGATCGGGTGGATCGCGTGGGCCGCGTCGCCGATCAGCGCCAGGCGCGGCGCCAAATAGCTGCGGGCGTGGACCATGGAGAGCGGATAGCACCAGCGCCCGCCGATGGGGGCGAGGGCGCCCAGGGAGTCGCCGAAGCGGCGCTGGATCTCGGCGCCGAAGGCGGCCTCGTCGAGTGCCATCATGGCCGGCGCGACCGCCGACCGCTCGGTCCAGACCAGGGAGGAGCGGTGGCTGCCGTCCTCACCGTCGGTCATGGGCAGCACGGCGAAGGGGCCGGCCGGCAGGAAGTGCTCGTGGGCGACGCCGCCGTGGGGCTTCTCGTGGGTTACGGTGCAGACGATGCCGTGCTGCGGATAGGACCAGCGGGTGACCGCGATGCCGGCCGCCGCGCGCAGCGCCGACTCGCGGCCGTCGGCCGCGACCAGGAGGCGCCCGGTGAGGCGCGCGCCGTCGTCGAGGCGCAGGGCGACCCGGCCGCCGGCGTCCTCGGCCGCCTCGACCCGGCGGGGCGCGATCAGCCGCAGGCCAGGACGCGCCGCCACGGCGCCGTGCAGCGCCCGGCGGATCATCCGGTTCTCGATGATGAAGCCGAGCGGGCCGCCCGCCACCTCGCGGTGATCGTAGTGCAGGAAGAGCGACGCAGCGGCGCGGCCGATGCGCCCGTCGGAAACCCGGATGTCGCGGATCGGCTCGGCCTCCGGCGCCATGGCCGGCCACAGGCCGGCGCCGGCCAGGGCCTGCTGCGAGCCGCGGGCGATCGCCGAGGAGCGGCCGTCGAAACCGGCCGTCAGGGCATCGCTGGGATCGGCGCCGTCGATCACGATCACCTCGACCCCGGCGCCGGCCAGGGTCAGACCCAGGGTCAGGCCGACCATGCCGCCGCCGGCGACCAGCACCTCACAGTCCGGCGTCGCTTTGGTTCCTGTCATCGCACTCCGGTCGTTTTCTGCCTAAAAACTATGCAGTATCGGAGTTCTGCCTGTGTTTTAGGCAGAAACGTGCTGCGGTTTCGATTGTAGCAAGGCCGGCAAAGCGCGCAAAGCCGCGCTTTGCTGCACCGCACCACGATTGGCACGGAACTTGAGTATGGGACTCCGCGAAGGGCCCGGGCGACCGCGCGCAGGCCTCGATTGGTAAGTGATTCGGGAGACTCTAGAATGCAAGGACTGCCCAGGGCCATTTTCCCCGCCGCTGCCGCGGGGTTGGCGACTTTCCTCTTCGCGGCACCGGCCAGCGCAGAAGTGACGGCCGAGTCGCAATTCGTCTTCAACAGCTTTTCCTTCCTGATACACGGCGTCCTCGTGATGTGGATGGCCGCCGGCTTCGCCATGCTCGAGTCGGGCCTGGTGAGGACCAAGAACACCGCCATGATCTGCCTGAAGAACATGGCGCTCTACTCGATCGCCGGTCTGCTCTACTACCTGATCGGCTACAACCTGATGTACGTCGACGTGGCCGGCTGGATCGGCTCCTTCTCCTTCCTCTACAACCCGGGTGATGCCGAGCTCGCGCTGATCAACGCGGACGAGGCGACGCCCGAGATGGTCACGGCGGTGACCGACAACGGCTACTCGGTCATGTCCGACTGGTTCTTCCAGATGGTCTTCGTCGCGACCGCGGCCTCGATCGTTTCCGGCACGCTGGCCGAGCGAATCAAGGTATGGCCCTTCCTGGTCTTCGTCGTGGTGCTGACCGGCTTCATCTATCCGATCCAGGGCTCCTGGACCTGGGGCGCCGGCTGGCTGAGCGAGATGGGCTTCTCCGACTTCGCCGGCTCGACGATCGTCCACTCGGTGGGCGGCTGGGCCGCGCTGACCGGCGCGATCATCCTGGGCGCGCGCAAGGGCAAGTACGGCCCCGACGGGCGGGTCAACGCCATGCCGGGCGCCAATCTGCCGCTCGCCACCCTGGGGACCTTCATCCTCTGGATGGGCTGGTTCGGCTTCAACGGCGGCTCGCAGCTCGCCCTTGGCTCAGCGCTCGACGTCGCGGCGATCGCGATCGTCTACGTCAACACCAACCTGGCCGCTGCCGCCGGTGTGGTCGCCGCCATGGCGCTCACCCAGATCCTCTACAAGAAGATCGACCTGACTATGGCGCTGAACGGCGCGATCGCCGGCCTGGTCTCGATCACCGCCGGCCCGGACCTGCAGAACCACCTCATGGCGATCATCATCGGCGCGATCGGCGGTGGCCTGGTGGTGATCGCCGTGCCGTTGCTCGACAAGCTGAAGATCGACGACGTGGTCGGCGCGATCTCGGCCCACCTGGTGGCGGGCATCTGGGGCACGCTGGCGGTCGGCATCTTCGGCGGTGGCGACCTGGTGACCCAGGTCATCGGCATCGTCGCGATCGGCGCCTTCGTGGTGGTCGCCAGCTCTGTCGTCTGGCTCCTGCTCAAGGTCACCATCGGCCTCCGGGTCGACGAGGAGGCCGAGCAGCTGGGCCTCGACAAGACCGAGCTGGGCATGGAGGCCTACCCGGAGTTCGGGACCGGCGCCCAGAGCATGTAGCCCGCAAGAATCTCCCCCTGCAGACTAGGGGGCCCGGCCGCACGTAGCGTCCGGGCCCCTTTTTTGTTGGAGCGTTGACCGTGCCGTCAGGCCGGTGCCGCCGCAGCCTGCGCCGGCGCCCCGCCGCCGCGCGGGATCTCGACCCGGAAGAACAGGGTGTAGAGGGTCGGCACCAGCACCAGGGTGAAGACCGTGCCGACGGCGAGGCCCCAGGCCATGACGCTGGCGAGGCCGTAGAACAGCGGGTCGACCGAGAGGATCAGGGGCAGCAGGCCGAGCACCGTCGTGGTGACCGACATCAGGATCGGCCGCAGGCGGGAGACGGCAGCCATGACCACCGCGTCGTAGTCGCTCTTCCCCTCGGAGCGGTTCACCTCGATCTTGTCGATCAGAACGATCCCGTTGTTGATGATCACGCCGGCCAGGCTCAAGAGGCCCAGGATCACCATGAAGCCGAAGTCTGCCCGCATCACCAGCATGCCGACCACCGCCCCGATGACGATCAGGGGGATCGTAATCAGGATGATCCCGGCGCGCCGGAAGGAATTGAACTGCCAGATCAGCAGCGCGATGATCAGCAGGAAGCAGGCCGGGAACCAGTAGAACAGCTTCTGCTGGGCTTCGGCGGAATCCTCGAGCTCGCCGCCGATCTCCCAGTAGTGTCCGGGCGGAAACGCCATCTGGTCCAGGATAGGCTTAAGCTTGGCCATGAGCTCGCCGGCCGGCAACGTCTGGTGCTTGGCGCTGACGGTGATGGTCCGTTCCTGGTTGTAGCGGTGGATCTGATTCACCTCGCCCATGCCGTAGAGATCGGCGATCTGGGACAACGGCACATTGTTCTCGCTGGTCGACGAATAGACGCCCAGGGTCGGGATCGAGACGATATCCTCGCGTTCCTGCTCGATCCCGCGGACCACGACGGGGAAGACCGTATCGCCGGCGCGGAATTCGGTGGTGCTCGAGCCGTCAATGAAGGCGTCGAGCGAATCGGCTACCTCCTGGGAAGTCAGCCCGGCCCGGCGAGCCCTGGCCTGGTCGACCTCGGCGACCAGCTTGAACACCAGGTTGTTCCAATCCTGACGGATGTCGATGGTGCCCGGAACGGCGCGCAGCGCGGCCATGAGCTGGTCGGCCTGGGCGCGCAAGACCTCGTCGCCGGGGCCGCTTAGACGGACCTCGAGCAGACCGGTCTCGCTGGCGCCAAGCCACATGGCCTTGACTCTGCCCCGGATGTTCGGCTGGTTGTCCAGCAGGTAGTCCCGGGTGCGTCGGACCAGGGCCGGCACCTGCTGGTTGGATTCCGTGTTGATGATGATGAAGGCGGTGTGCGGGTCCGGATCGTCCGGCGCCAGGGAAAGGAAGAAACGGGGGCCGCCGTTGCCGACATAGGCGACGGTGCCGGTGATCTCCGGGTTGATCTTATCGTCCTCCAGCCAGGCGGTGACCTCCTCGACCGCGGCGGCGGTCTGGTCGATCCGGGTACCGGCCGGGAAATCGAGATAGGCGAGATACTGGTTCCGGTCGCCCGGTGGAAAGAAGACCTTGGGGATATAGGTGAAGCCGTAGAGCGCCAGGGCGAGCGCCCCGAGCGTGGCGCCGATGACGACGACGCGCATCCTCAAGGAAGTCTCCAGGAAGCCGCGGTAGATCCGGTAGAACCGGCCCTGGTAGGGATCGGCTTCGCCTTCATCGGCGGCGACCGGCTCGGCCTTCATGAACCAGGCGCAGGAGCTGGTGGTCAGGTACATGGAGAGGAACCAGGACGAGACCAGCAGGATGGTCACCACCTGGCCGAGCGAGAGCACGTAGTCGCCGGTCTGGCCGATCATCAGCAGCATCGGCGCGAAAGCCAGCACGGTGGTCAGCGTGCTGGTCAGCAGTGGCAGGGAGAGCGAACGCCCGGCCCCCACGGCCGCGTCCTGGGGCGACGCGCCCAGCTGCATGCGCGTTCGGATGTCCTCGGCAACGACGATTCCGTTGTCCACCAGCATGCCGAGCGCGATGATCATGGAGGCGATCGACATGCGTTGCAGCTCGATCCCCATGAAGCCCATGACGACCAGGCCCATCAACATCACCAGCGGCACGAAGGATCCGACGATCAGGCCGACGCGAACGCCGAGAAAGATCATGACGACCACCAGCACGATGACCAGGGTCTGCATGACGTTGACGACGGCGCCGTTGACCGCCTTCTGGATCAGCTCGGGCTGGTAGGTCGCGAAATCCAGGACATAGCCGTGAGGCAGCCCGCGCTCGATCTCGTCGAGCTTGGCGGACAGGCGCCCGCCGAACTCGACCGCGTTGATCCCCTCGGCTAGGATCACGCTGAGGACGATCGCCGGTTTGCCCTCGAAATAGGCCGGCATCTCCGGCGGGTCGACATAGCCGCGCCGGATGGTGGCGAGATCCTGCAGGGGAACGGTGCGCTGGGTGCCGGGAATCGGGATCAGCAGCGATTCGATCTGGGAAACCTCGTCGAAGTTCCCGGTCGGCTCGACGATGACCTCGATGCCCTCGACGTCGATCCGTCCGCCGGGCAGGGTGACGTTCTGCGCCCGCAGGGTCTCCCTGATGGTCCGGACGCCGATGCCGAACTGGGCCATCTTGGCATTGACGATATCGAGATAGATCCTTTCGTCCTGGATGCCGTAGAGGTCGATCTTCTTGATGCCGGCCATGGTGCCGAGGCTTTCTCGCGTATTGCGGGCGACCTCGCGCATCTCGGACATGGAGAAGCCGTCGCTCCAGAGCGCTACGGTCGCGACGGCCGTATCGCCGAACTCGTCGTCGACCATGGGGCCGATGGTTCCCACGGGCAGGCTGGGCCGGATGTCGTGAAGCTTGTTGCGCAGCTTCTTCCAGGTCGCCGGCAACTGCTCCGAGGGCACCTCGTCGGCGACCTCGAAGTGAATGATCGATACACCGCGCTTGGAGGTGGACCAGATGTCGTTCAGCTCGCTCATGGTGCGCGCCTGTTCCTCGATCACCCGGGTGATCAGGCGCTCGACCCGTTCCGGCGCCATGCCCGGAAACTTGGTCGTGATCAGAGCCTCGCGGATGGTGATGAAGGGGTCTTCGAGGCGCGGCTGCCGGGTCATCAGCAAGGCGCCGGCCAGCACCACGAGCAGCATGGAAAAGACGACGGTGCGGGAGTTCTTCAGTGCGAAATCAGTGATCACGGCTCGCCGGCTTCACCTCACTGGATCTCGAGCGTTTTCGGCCGGGCCTTCTTGGCCTCGGCCATGAGCTTCACCGTCATGCCGTCAGCGAGGAAACTCACGCCCGCCACCGCCAGGACGTCGCCCGTCGACACGCCCTTCGAAACGACAACCATGTTGTGCTTCACCCCGCCCCATTCGATCGGGGTCCGCTTCACCGTGGAGGTGTCGGGCTGATAGATATAGACGAACCCGCGACTGGCCTCTGTCGTGGGCTCCACCGCGCTGCCCGGAACCGCGTAGCCCTCGCCGTAATCATCCGATATCAGCTTGAAAGTCGCTTCGGCCGTCATGCCCGAGCGGATCTGGGGTGATGGCTTCAAGAGCCGGACCTTGACGGGGAAAGCATTGCCTTCCGCCGCCAGCGTTCCGACCTCGGTCACTCTTCCCTCGGTCGTCTTACCGGGGAGCGTAGGAAAGGACACCTCAACCGGAGTCTCGACGCTGAGCAGGTGCACAACCGTCTCGGGAATGTCCACCACCACCTCTTGTTCGCCCTCGGCGTCGATCTCGAAAATCTTCTGGCCGCGCCGGACGTCGACGAAGGGCTCAACCTTGCGGATACCGATACGGCCGTCGAATGGGGCGTAGAGGACGGTCTTGCGCAGGTCACGTTTGGTCAGATTGAGCTTGGACTGGACGTAATCGACACCCGCTTCGGCCTCCTTGAGGGCGAACTCGGCCTGGTCCAGTCGCCGCTGGGTGCCCGCCCCCTGGTCGAAGATCGACTTCTCGCGCCGGTAGTCAGCTTTCTTGTTCTTCACCTTGGCAAGCGCGGTGACCAGTTCGGCCTCGGCCTTCTGGACCTCGAGCTCGTAGGGTTCCTTGTCCAACTCGGCGAGAACCTCCCCTTGCTCGACCGTCGCGCCGATATCCACGTTGACCGCCAGCACGTTGCCGGGGACCTCGAAGCTCAGCCCCGAACGGTCGACCGCCCGGACGATGCCGGAGAAGCGGCGCAGGTAACCCCCTGTCGCTTCGCCCACGGTGAAGGTCTTGATCGCGCGAATCTCCTCGACGATCTGCGTCTCCTCCTCGCAGGCGGCTGCCAGGAGGAGGACGGCGCCGAGGCCGAGGACCTTACCCACGGCGGTCAGCCGATGCGATCCGGGCATACACCTCATACGGGTGTTTTGGGGCCCGAAGGCCCGGCTCTCACGTTTCGGCATGCCCATCCCGCCCTGTTAACCGGTCTTGAGATCAACCTGCAAGCAACTGATCTAACAAGTTCCTTCCGGAGGGTTGCCATTTTACCCCAGCTGGCTCGAATGTCGAAAGGCCTATGCCGGTTGCGCGATTTTGCCGCCGTCAGTTAACGTTTGACTACATGGTGGGGGTCTTGGGGGAAATGTCGGGACGTGCCGATCAAGGGGTCGCGGATGATGCCGCCGGGTAGCGAACGCAGGCGGCGTCGCCGCTCGCTGTTCCTGGCCGCGGCCGCCGTTGCGGCCCTGGCTCCGGCCGCTTGCGTCAAGGTCGGCCCGGACTTCGAGAAGCCGGCCGCACCGATGACCGAGCAATGGATCGAGGAGGAGGACGCCAGGGTCAAGCGACAGCAAGTCGTTTACACAGACTGGTGGAAGGTGTTCGACGATCCGGTTCTGGACCGCCTAATCGATATCGCCTACCGGCAGAACCTGGATCTGCTGACCGCGGGTCTGCGCGTTATCGAAGCCAGGGCGCAGCTCGGCATCGCCATCGGTGAGCAGTATCCGCAGACCCAGGCGCTCGAGGCCGGCTACTCGCGCGAGAGGATCAGCGAGAACGCGCCGAACTCGGCCGATGCCGACAACAGCTACGATAATCTCTCGGTCGGGTTGGACGCGTCCTGGGAGATCGATTTCTGGGGCCGTTTTCAAAGAAGTATCGAGTCGGCCGATTCAGGCCTTGGCGCGACGATCGCGGACTACGACGATCTCCTCGTTATCCTGACCGCCGAGGTTGCCACGACCTATGTTCAGATTCGCGAGTTTGAACAGCGGATCAGGCTGATCCGGCGGAATGTCGCAATACAGCAGGACTCGCTCCGCTTGACGGAGATCCGTTACAACGCCGGGGCGGTCAGCCAGCTGGATCTGCAGGAGGCGCTGGCGCTCCTGGAGGATACGCGCTCGGCGCTTCCCGAGTTCCAGGCGAGCCAGCGGCAGGCCGAGAACGCCTTGGCGACGCTGCTCGGCATGCCGCCGATCCAGATCCGCAGAATCTTGGCGCCGGACGCGCCGATCCCGAAGGCGCCCCGGGACGTAGCGATCGGCATTCCCGCCGACCTCCTGCGCCGCCGCCCCGATATACGTCAGGCGGAACTGAACGCGGCGGCGCAGAGCGCGCAGATCGGGGTCGCGAAGGCGGACCTCTACCCGCGCGTGACTCTGGCGGGCTTCGTCGGATTTCAGACGGCCGGATCGTCGGATTTTCGCTCCAACAACGCCCAGCTGACCGATCTCTTGGATTCCGACAGCTTCACCTATTTCGTCGGGCCGGCGATCCAATGGAATTTCCTTAACTATGGCCGCATCACCAACAATGTGCGGGTGCAGGATGCTCGCCTACAGCAATTGATCGCCGAGTATCAGGATACGGTCTTGCGTGCCTATCAGGAAGTGGAGGACGGTCTCGTGTCCTTCTTGAAGGCCCAGGAACAGACCGACATCCTGGAAAGGAGCGTCGAGGCCAGCCAGAAGGCCGTTACGCTTTCGGTCCTCCAGTATAGCGAAGGCGTGGCCACCTACACGCGCGTGCTGACAACGCAGCAAAATCTGGTTCAACGCCAGGACCGGCTCACCCAGGCGCAGAGCGGGATCGCCCAGGGCCTGATCGCCACCTACCGTGCCCTGGGCGGCGGCTGGCAGTCTCGGGACATAAACGACGTCGTGCCGGATACCGTTCTCGAGGAGATGCGCGCGCGGACCGACTGGGGGAACATCATCCCGACCGACGACCTGGAAGAGGCACCCAGCTCAACCAAGGACGTGCAGAAGATCGACACCCTGTTCAGGGCGCCCGATTTCTGAAGAAGAGCAAGGGGGGTCATCGGAAGAACAGACCTGCGTCCGGAGAGGAGAAGCCAGTGACCGTTGTCGGCGCGCCATTTTCCTTCGACGAGGAGATCGACCGCCGTCTGGTGCCCGCGCTGAAGGTCCACCCGCGGGTGCTGGGGGCCGACGGCGCCGATCTCTTCGCGGCCGGCGTCGCGGACATGGATTTCCAGGCGCCGCCGCCCGTCCTCGAGGCGCTACGGCGGCGGGTGGCGCACGGCGTCTTCGGCTACGAGGCCGTGCCCGACGGCCTGATCCCGGCCCTGACCGGATGGCTGCGGTCGCGCCACGGCTGGCGGGTCGAGGAGGGGCACATCCTGCGCGCGCCCAACGTGCTCAATGCGCTCGCCATCGCCGCCTCGCTGTTCACGGGCGAAGGCGACGGCGTGATCGTCCAGCCACCCGTCTTTTTCGACTTCTTCGACATCCTGCGGGAGAACCACCGCGGGCTGATCGCCAATCCGCTGGTCCTCGAGGACGGCGCCTACCGCATGGACTTCGACGACCTGGAGCGGAAGGCCGCCGACCCGCGCGCGCGCATGATCTTTCTGTGCAACCCCCACAATCCGGTCGGCCGGGTCTGGCGTCCCGACGAGCTGCGCCGGTTGGGGGATATCTGCGCGCGCCACGACGTCCTGGTCGTCTCCGACGAGATCCACGGCGACGTGACCTTCTCCGGCTACCGCTACACGCCTTTCGCCTCGCTCGGCCCGGTCTACGGCGCGAACGCGATCACCTGCCTGTCGCCCGCCAAGAGCTTCAACATCGCCGCCTGCTGCTCGGCCTTCACCGTCATTTCGGACGAGTCCCGTCGCGCCGCCTTCCAGGCCGAGAACAGCCGGTTGACGGTGAACAAGAACAACGCCTTCGCCAACGTCGCCATGGAGGCCGCCTACCGAGAGGGCGGGCCCTGGCTCGACGCGGCCCTCGCCTATCTCGAGGGCAACGTCGCCCTGGTCAGGGAGCGTCTGCAGGACCTGGCCACTGTCCGGATGGTCGAACCGGAGGGCACCTTCCTGCTCTGGCTCGACTTGCGGCAGCTGGGCCTAGCGCCGGACGACCTGACCGCGTTTCTGAGGAAGCAAGCGAGATGGGCCGTGACCCGTGGCCCCGCCTTCGGCGAAGAGGGCGTCGGCTTCGCCCGGGTCAACATCGCCTGCCCCCGCGCCAGGCTGGCGAACGCGCTCGACCGACTCGAGGAAGCGATCAGATAACGCTTACTGCCGACCCAGGACGCTGATCCGGCCGTTGCGCGAATCGACCCGCAGCTTCAGGGCCTGGCCCTGCCAGTCCGCATCGAGGTGAAAGATCGCGCCTGACTTCTCGACCTCGCCGATGCCGCTATAGCCGAGATCGGCGAGCTGCTGTTTCAGGACGCTGGCGTTGGCCCGTTCCGGCAGAACGACCGTGTCGGGCATGCCGTCGGGTTCGGCTGTCACCCCGGGCGCCTCCGGGTCGCTGGACGAGACCTGCTCGCCCGCCGGCTTGCCCGACTGCTCGCCGGTCGAGAGGATCTTGGCGGTGCCGCCGTCCTCGGACCTGCCGGCGGAGCCTTGCGAAGGGTGCAGCCTGATATGCGGCGCCCAGGCCTGCCATTCCTTCTTCGGCCCGTCGTGCAGGGCGAAGACGGCGCCCGGCGCGACCGCCTCGCCGCCCTTCTCCGGCGTGGCGAAGGCGATCCCGCCGTCGAGCAGGGCGCGCAGCGACTCGATGTCGACCGAGGCGCCGCTGAATAGGCTGAAGTTCGCGTGGATGCCGCTGGCGTTCCAGAACACCGTGTTGGTCCTGACCAGCGGGGCGAAGTCCCGCTCGATCGCGATCTTCAGATCGACCGCCGTGGCCTCGGCGTCCAGGCCGACCTCGACCACCTTGCCGACTTGGAACTCGCGATAGAGGATCGGGTCGCCGGCCTTGACCGAGCTCAGGTTCGGCGATTTGAGGACGAGCAGCAGGTCCCCCGGGGCGACGTCTTGCTGTGCGGGTTTCCGCTTCAGCAGGGGAAAGGTCGTCCCCGCTTCCACCGAGGCGCCCGGCTGCTTGGGATTCGAGAAGGCGACGCCGCCCGCCAGCAGGCTCTTCAGGGACTCGACCTCGAGACTGGCATCGAAGAGGTTGCCCATGTCGAAGGTGACGCCGCTCGCGTTCCAGAACTGGGTGTTCTCGCGCACCAGCTTGTGGTGCGGGTCGTGCACGATGATCTCGACCGTCAGGGGCGAGTCGTCGTCGGGCAGGGTGTAATCCAGAACCTTGCCGACGGTGACGCCGCGGTAGATCACCGGCGACCCGCGGTCGAGCGAGCCGAGGTTGTCGGTCTTGAGCACGAACTTCCGGTTCCTTTCGTCGCCCCCTTCGACCGGCGCTTCGTCCAGGCCCTTGAAATCACGGGTCGGCGCGCCGCTGCCCGGCTTGAAGGCGATGTAGTCCCCCGAGACCAGGGTGTCCAGCCCGGAGACCCGGCCGACGCCGATCTCGGGACGCACGACCCAGAAGCGCACCCCGTCGTTCAGGTGCGGTTCCATCTCCTTCTTGAGGGTCGCGTAGACGATGACGCGGGAGAGGTCCTCGGTCGGGCGGATGTCGTCCACCAGGCCCGCCTCCAGGCCCTTGAAGAGGATCTTGGTCTTGCCCGCCTCGAGCCCCTCAGCCGTCTCGAAGTCGATGGTGATCGACGGACCCTTATCGCTGACCGTCTTGACCGCCAACCAGCCGCCGATCAGGGCCGCGCCCAGGGGGATCAGCCAGACGACCGAGATCCGGCTGTGCCACCGGTCCTCGACCTTCGGCAGGCTGGCCTTGGGCGGCTCCTTTCCATGTGTTTCAGTCATGGTCCTCGACCTCCTCCAGCGAGTCCCAAATCAGTCGCGGATCGAAAGACGCGGCCGCGAAAACCGTGATGATGACCACGGCCGCGAAGCAGATGGCGCCGAAGCCCGCCTCGATGGTCGCCACGTTCCCCAGCTTGATGAGCGCCACCAGGATCGAGATCACGAAGATGTCGATCATTGACCATCGCCCGATGAATTCGATGCAGCGGTAAAGAAAAGTCCGGTCCTTCGGCCGCCAGCGCGACTTCAGGTGCACCGAGACCAACAGGAAGGTGAGCGCCATCAGCTTGGCGACGGGAATGGTTATGCTGGCCAGAAAGACCAGCAGCGCGATCGGCCAGTCGCCCGAGTCGATCAGGGCCTGCACCCCGCTCATGATCGTGTCCGCTTCCCCCTTGCCGAAGGAGACCAGCGTCATGACCGGCAGCAGGTTGGCCGGCACGTAGAGAATGTAGGCGGCGAGCACCAGCGCCCAGGTGCGCGACAGGCTATTGGTCTTGCGCTGCTCCAGGGTGCTGCCGCAGCGCGGGCAGACCCGCTTCGCGCCCTTGGGGACCGGCACGGCCTGGCAGAGCAGCGCGCAGGAGTCGCAGGACATCAGCGCGTTCGCCGTTGCGGTCGTCGGTGCGGCTGTCATCCGGCCTCCTCGACCCGCCGCCAGACGTCGCGGGGATCGAGCGACAGGTCTGCGGCGTAGAGCGCGAAAATCAGCAGGAAGAAGGCGTAGAGGGCGATCCCCGCCTCGACGCC
>JASJEC010000060.1 GCA_030064845.1 Kiloniellales bacterium | reverse complement strand
CGACAAGCAACGCGGCAGCGGGCCGATTTCGCCGGATCCCTTCGGGACGGGGCGCATTTGCGCCGGGGCGGCGTCGCGGAAGGACTTGTGGGGCCCAACCCCACGGCGCCTCCCGCTCCTGGCCCCGGCGCAAATGCGCTCCCGCCAGGAGCGCGCCGTGAATGCCCACAGGCCCTAGGCTAGAGCATGTACGCGCTTGGACGCGGCGGCAGCCGACGATCGATCAACATCTGGCCGGGCTTCGTCGACGGCCTGGCGACGCTGCTGCTGGTCGTCATCTTCGTCCTCATGGTCTTTATGGTCGCCCAGTTCTTCCTGTCCACGGCGCTGACCAGCAAGGACCAGGCGCTCTCCCGTCTCGAGCAGCAGGTCTCCGAGCTGGGCCAGATCCTCGCCCTCGAGCGGCGCGAGGTGCAGAGCCTGCAGGACGAGGTCGAGAGCCTCTCGACGCAGCTCTACGCCTCGCTCGCCGACCGCGACCGCCTGTCCCAGGACCTGGCGACGGTCAGCGAAGAGCGGGACTCCCTGGCCGCGGCCCTGTCCCAGGTCGAACGGGTGCTCCAGGACAGCGAGGCGAGCCAGGCCGAGGCCGAGGCCGAGGCGGCCAGACTCGCGGCGCTGATCGCCGAGCGGGAGGCCGAGCTCGCCAAGGTCTCGGGCGACCTCGCCGAGGCCTATACCTCGATCGACGCGGACAAGGAGACGATCGAGGCGCAGCTCGCCGAACTCGCCATCCTGAAGAGCCTGCGCGACGAGATGACCAGTCAGCTCAACGCCGTCGAGGCGGCGCTCGCGGCGCGCGACAAGGAGCTGGAGGAGCAGGGCGAGAGCCTGGCCACGGCGCAGGCGGAGGCCACGTCCTTGGCGGCCCGGCTCGCCGAGTCGGAGGACGAGCGGGGCGTGATCGCACTGCGGCTGAGCGAGGCCGAGCGCCAGGTCGCCGAACGCACCCAGGTGTCCGAGGAGGCGCAGCGCAAGGTCACGCTCCTGAACAAGCAGATCCTGGCGCTGCGCAAGCAGCTGGCCAGCCTGTCCGAGGCGCTCGACCTGGCGGAGAAACGGACCCGCGAGCAGGACGTCCAGATCGCCGACCTGGGCCGCAAGCTGAACCTGGCGCTGGCGACCAAGGTGCAGGAGCTGGCGCGCTATCGCTCCGAGTTCTTCGGCGAGCTGCGCAAGGTGCTGGGCAACCAGCCCGGCGTGCGGGTGGTCGGCGACCGCTTCGTGTTCCAGTCCGAGGTGCTGTTCGCCAGCGGCTCGGCCGAGCTCGGCGCTGAGGGGCGCAGCCAGCTCTCCGCCCTGGGCAAGACTCTGAAGCAGATCTCGGCGCGCTTCCCCAAGGACGTCGACTGGATCCTCCGGGTCGACGGCCACACCGACCGGCGGCCGATCAGCACGGCCGAGTTCGCCTCGAACTGGGAGCTCTCGACCTCGCGCGCGATCTCCGTGGTCAAGTACCTGGTGTCCCAGGGCATCCCGTCCCAGCGCCTGGCGGCGACGGGTTTCGGCGAGTTCCAGCCGATAGACAGTGGCGACGACGAGATCGCCTTCCGCCGCAACCGCCGGATCGAGCTCAAGCTGACCCAGCGCTAGATCGGATTGATATCGAGCGGATTCACATGTCTTTGCCGGAACCGCGAAGCGTTTCCGTCAAAACATGATCCGCTCTAGCGGGCGCTGGCCGTAAGCGGGTCGGCGGCTTCCAGATCCTTCGCCGCATCGAACTGCAGCTCGGCCAGGCGGGCGTAGAGGCCGCCGTCGCGGATCAGCTCGGCGTGGCGGCCCTGGGCGACGATCCGGCCGTGGTCCATGACCACGATGCGGTCGGCCTCGAGCACGGTGGCGAGGCGGTGGGCGATGACCAGGGTGGTCCGGCCGGTCTTCAGCCGCTCCAGCGCCTCCTGAACCGCCCGCTCGCTCTCCGCGTCGAGCGACGAGGTGGCTTCGTCGAGCAGCAGCACCGCCGGGTCCCGCAGGATCGCGCGGGCGATCGCGATCCGCTGCCGCTGGCCACCGGACAGCCGCACCCCGCGCTGTCCCAGGAAGGTGTCGAGGCCCTCGGGCAGGGCCTCCAGGAAGTCGAGCGCGGAAGCGGCGCGGGCCGCCTCGCGGATCTCTTCCCGGTCCGCGTCCGGGCGGCCGTAGCCGATGTTGTCCCAGGCGTTGGCCGAGAAGATCACCGGTTCCTGGGCGACGAAGCCGATCCCGGCGCGCAGGGCCGTCGGATCGGCGGCGCGCAGGTCGACGCCGTCCATGGTGACGGCGCCCTGCTGCGGGTCGTAGAACCGCAGAAGCAGCTGGAAGACGGTCGTCTTGCCGGCGCCCGAGGGGCCGACCAGGGCCAGCGTCTCGCCCGGTGCGACCGCGAGGTCGAAGCCATCCAGGGCCGAGCGGTCGGGGCCCGCCGGATAATGGAAGGTCACCCGGCGGAAGGCGATGGCGCCGCGCGGCGGCTGGGGCAGGGCCCGGGGCTCCACCGGCGCGGCGATCTCCGGCGCGGTCTCGAGCAGCTCGATCAGGCGCTCCGTCGCGCCCGCCGCCCGCTGCAGGTCGCCGATCACCTCGCTGATCGCGCCGACCGCGCCGGCGACCACGACGGCGTAGAACACGAAGGCGGACAGCTCGCCGGCTGAGAGCGCGCCGCTCAGCACGTCGCGGCCGCCGACCCAGAGCACCAGGCTGACCGCGCCGAAGACGAGCAGGATCACCAGGGCGGTCAGGGTCGAGCGGGCGCGCACCCGTTCCACCGCAGTCCGGTAGGCGTCCTCGGCGCGGGCGGCGAAGTTGCGCCGGTCGACCGGCTCGTGGCCGAAGGCCTGGACGGTGCGGATCGACAACAGGGTCTCGTCGACCTGGGCGCCGAGGTCGGCGACCCTGTCCTGGCTCGCCCGGCTGAGCCGGCGGACCCGCCGGCCGTAGAACAGGATCGGCACTAGAACCAGGGGGACGACCAGCAGCACCAGGCCGGTCAGCTTGGGGCTGGTGACCATCAAGAGGACCAGTCCGCCGCAGAACAGCAGCAGGTTCCTGAGCGCGATCGACGCCGAGGTGCCGACCACCATCTGCAGCAGCGTGGTGTCGGTGGTCAGGCGCGACAGCACCTCGCCGCTGCGGGTGACCTCGAAGTAGGCGGGCGAGAGAGTGATGATATGGTCGAAGACGGCCTTGCGGATGTCGGCGATCACCCGCTCGCCGATCCAGGAAACGAGGAAGAAGCGCGCATAGCTGGCGAGCGCGAGCAGCACGATGACCGCCAGTAGGATCAGCACGGCCTTGTCCAGGAGCGCGGCGTCGCCCTCGGCGAAGCCCTCGTCGATCAGGCCCCGCAGGCCGAAGCCCATGCCGAGGACGGTGGCCGCCGCCACCACCAGCGCGACCAGCGCGCCCAGGACCTGCGGCCGGTAGGGCCGGACGAAGCGCCAGAGATAGGCGAGGTAGCGGAGGTCCTTGCTGACCGGCCGCTCCGGACTGTCCGCCACTTCTTGCCGCCTGGCCATCCTGTCGCGCCTGTTCCGCTCGTACCTGCCTCGCGTGGCACCCTGCCCGCCGCCTCCGTAGGTAGCCCAAAGGCGCCGAGCCCACAATACGCAGGCCCGGCGGCGGCCGGTTCATTCCGGGCGCGGGAGGGCTTGCCTTGGGTCGGCGCCTCGGCTATACAGCCGCCGCCTGAAGGAGCGCAGCCATGAAAAAAGACATTCACCCGGATTACCACGAGATCACCGTCGTGATGACCGACGGCTCCGAGTTCAAGACCCGCTCGACCTACGGGAACCCGGGAGACTCGCTGCGCCTGGACATTGATCCCAAGACCCACCCGGCCTGGACGGGCGTGCACCGCCTGGTCGACACCGGGGGGCAGCTGGCGAAGTTCAACAAGCGCTTCCAGGGCCTCGGGCTGAAGAGCTGAGGCGACGCGCTTCCTGCCGCGTCGGCGACCGGCCGGCCGAAGACCCCCATTCTCGGAAAACGTTAAAGCGCTGGCGGGTCAGCGCCAGATGCTACACGGCGTCGCCCGCGTCGAGCATCCCGTCGAGACGCTCGACCCGCGTATAGAGGGCGTGGCTGGCGAGCAGGAGCTCGGCCAGCCGGGGCGGCAAATAGTCCGCCGCGACCGGGTCGGCGACCGCGCAAACCTTGCGCCCGCCCAGCCGGTGCGCCGGTGCCAGAGCCTCCTCGCGGGTCATCTCGCCGGCATGAATCGCCTTCTGAACCAGCAGCCAAGCCATGGTCTGGGTCAGGCGGGCGGTCAAGCGCATGGTTTCACAGCTGGCCACCAGCCGCGCCTCGGGCGCCAGCTTGGCCCGGTCGGCTCCCTCCTGCTGCGCGAGGTAGTCCCGTGCCTCGCGGGTCAGGGAGAGCGCCTCCTCGAAGGTGCCATCGAGAAAGGCGACGGATTGGCCGGTCTCCTGCAAGACGCGCGCCCTTCTTTTTTTTGGCCTCCACCCGGGCAAGCCTAGCCCGGGCTCCGAGGCTCAGTCTAGGAATCCCGGGCTTAAGAATTGGTTGGTTCGGGGTTGCTTGATCCAGGCCGGCCGCGGGGCGGAATCCCTTGAACTGGGTCGGACTCTGCCCATCTCGTTGATAACTCGCCAAGCGATGCCTCGAAGAGGGTCGCGATGCGGCGAGTGACCGGGATCCGGCCATGGTGGCAGGTCCCCTCAAACCATGTTGCTCATAGGAGGATATGGCAATGCGTTCTGTCGACCTTTCCCCGCTCTATCGCGCCACCGTCGGTTTCGACCGGATGATGAACCTGCTCGACGCCACTCCGCGCGCCGAGGACGGCGGCTACCCGCCCTACAACATCGAGAAGACCGGCGACAACGCCTACCGGATCACCATGGCGGTGGCCGGCTTCGGCGAGCAGGATATCGACGTCACGGTCCAGGAGAGCCGCCTGATCATCAAGGCCGCCAAGGAGAAGGAGGCCGATGACAAGGCGAAGACCTACCTCCACCGCGGCATCGCGACGCGCGCCTTCGAGCGCCGCTTCGACCTCGCCGACTACATCAAGGTGACCGGCGCCCGTCTCGAGAACGGCATCCTTTCGGTGGATCTTGCCCGTGAGGTGCCCGAGGCGATGAAGCCCCGGACCATCGCGATCCAGACGGCCGACAAGCCCAAGGTGATCGAGAACGCGGCCGCCTAAAGCGCCGACGTTCTCTAGCTCCAAAACCCCGACTGACCGGCCGGCGCGGCACCCTCCGCCCGGCCGGTTTTCTTGTGCAGCGGGCCGGTGTCCGGCAAAGGCTCGGAGATTAGACGACCTGCCTCACGTTGGTCAGGAAGCCTTCGATCTCCCGACGCAAGAGGTCGGCCTGTTGGGCCAGCTCCGTGGCCGCGCCGAGCACTTCTCCAGCCTGGTTTCTCGCCTCTTCGGCGGCCTGGTCGACCTGTGCGATGCTGCCGGTGACCTCCTTGGTGCCCGAGGCCGCCTGTTCGACGCTGCGCGCGATCTCCGCCGTAGCCGCGCCTTGCTGCTCCACGGCGGAGGCCACGGAGGTCGAGATCTCGGTCACCTGATCCATCGTCGCGCCGACGCCCTCGATGGCCTCGACGACGATGTGGGTCGCGGCCTGAATGCTGCTGACCTGGTCCCGGATTTCGTCGGTCGCCTTGGCGGTCTGCGTCGACAGGCTCTTGACCTCGGACGCCACGACGGCAAAGCCCTTGCCCGCCTCGCCGGCTCGCGCCGCCTCGATCGTGGCGTTGAGCGCCAGCAGGTTGGTCTGTGCCGCGATATCGCTGATCAGCTGTATGACCTCGCCGATCGTCTCCGAGGCCTCCGCCAGCTTCCGCGTCTCGCCGTCGGTTTCGCGCACCTGGACCACGGCGCTGCCGACGATGTCCGTCGATTGGCTCATCTGCCGACGGATCTCGCCGACGGTGCTGGAGAGCTCCTCGGCCGAGGCCGCGACTGTCTGAACGCTGGCCGATGCCTCCTTGGCGGAGCCTGCAACCCTGCTCGCCTGCTCGCTCGTCGACGAGGCGGTGGATTGCATGGACTGGGCCGAGGCTTCCAGCTGTGTGGCCGCCGAGGAAACGATCTCCACCACTCCGTCCATGGCGGACTGGAACTTCGCCACCACGGACGAGAACTCCTCGACCTGATCCTCCATCGTCTGCATGGCGGCATTGATGGTCAGCGTGGCGTTTCGAAAGGCGCCCACCATCCCGCGCTCGGCGATCCGCCGGAAATACTTCTTGCGGCTGACATACTCCAAACAGGCCGTCGACTCCCGGACGTAGGTGTCGGTGCGGTCGATCAAGCGGTTGATCGCATTGTAGAGCGGCGCGTGCTTGTCTTTCGGGTCGATGCCGACAATGCGCGCCTCGAAGTCACCGTCGGCGACCGCCTTGCAGACCTCCAGGGCCACGACGTTGGGGTCGGAGCTTCTCGCCATATGTCTGGATCCCTAGGTGAGCGCGCCCGGCTGGCCGGAGCTGGTTGTTGGCCCCGGGCGCCATCCGGACTGCAATCGGCTGATGAACTCATCGTAGGCCACGCCCTGCGATTCGAGCGTGTCGAGCACGCTGCGGGAGGCCGCCTGCATGCCTTCCTTCCGGCTCGCGTGTCTCTGCTCCTCGGCGAGCAGTGACCGGTAGAGCGGGATGATCTGGTCATCGACGACGTCGCGGTCGGGGACGCGGCGGGCCGAGTGATAGCCGACCACTTGGCCATGCCTGTCCCGGCTGGGGGTGACGTGCGCCAGGACCCAGTAGTGGTCGCCGTTCTTGGCGCGATTGACCACGTATGCGAAGATTTCATGACCGGCTTCGATCGTGTCCCAGAGCAGCTTGAACACGCAGCGCGGCATGTCCGGATGCCGGAGGATGCTGTGCGGCTGCCCCAGAAGCTCCCTCTCCGTGTAGCCGGCCACCCTCAGGAAGACGTCGTTGCAGTAGGTGATCTGCCCCTTGAGGTTCGTCTTGCTGACGATGATCTCGTCGTCGTCGAAGAAGATCTCACGACCCGTCAAATGGACTTCGCGTGTCATCGCGGAGTTCCTGGCTTGGCTTCGGCCATGGGTTTGCTGGGTCCGACCTAGTCGATACTGACTATGTATCTTGTTTTATTCTGGTTAAGAGCCCATGAACCGCACCGTCGCCGAACCGCCGCCTTTCCGAAGGAACGCCGGCGCTACGCCGCCGTCGACAGCCGGTCCAGCGCCGAACGGATGCGCGCCGGTATCTCGACCGGGGTCATGCTCTCGCGCTCGACGAAGACGTGCACGAAGTGGCCCGTGGCGGCGGCGGTCTCGAGCCCGGCCTTGAACAGGCCGATCTCGTAGCGCACGGCCCGGCGGCCCAGGTGTCCGATCCGCAGGCCGGCCTCGACCGCCTCGGGAAAGGCGAAGGCGGCCTTATAGCGGCAGCCCGACTCGGCGCAGACCCCGACCACGGCGCCTTCGTGAATGTCCAGACCGCCCTTTTTGATCAGGAAGTCGGCGATCACCGTGTCGAAATAGGAGTAGTAGACCACGTTGTTGACGTGGCCGTAGATGTCGTTGTCCATCCAGCGGGTCGGGATGGTCAGGAAGTAGGGGTAGTCGCCGCGGAACTGCGGTCTTTCTTCGCTCATGGCCGTCCTGGATTTGTTGCCTGGGGTCTAGAGAAGCGTACGGAGCGCGTCGAGCGTCGCGTCGGGCCGCTCGGTCATCATCATGTGTCCGCTCTGCGGCACCACCTCGACCCGTGATCCGGTAACGGCCTCGGCCAGCTTTCGGCCAGCCTTTGCCGGGGTCATCTTGTCGTGGGCACCCAGCACCAAGAGGGTCGGGCACTGCACCGCCGCGGCCGCTTCCGGGCCCCCGGCGTAGGCGTTGCAGGCCTCCAGGTCCTTGTGCAGGACGCCGGGCCGGCTCCGCTCGAGCAGGCGCTCGCCGCCGCCCATGAGCCACAGACCCGGCGCGCGGGCGCCGCCCAGGTGGCCCGACTCGCCGTGGGCCCAGGAATTGACCAGGTCGAAGGCCAGGTGGTCGTCGGCCTCGGCGGCGGCCAAGAGGTCGGGGTGCACCGGCATCCTGGGCGCCACGCCGAGCAGCGCGAGCGCGCGCACCCGGTCCGGGTGGCGAGCCGCGCAGTCGAGCGCGATCAACGCCCCCATGGAGTGGCCGGCCAGGGCGGCCTTGGCGATCCCGGCCGCGTCCAGTAGACGGACCAGCCAGTCGGCCAGCTCGGCGATCGAGCCCAGCGCGGGGCCCTCTGAGCGGCCGTGGCCCGGCAGGTCGAGCGCCAGAACGCCGCGGCCCCTGTGCGCGAAGAAGCGCGTCTGCAGCGCCCAGACCGTGTGGTCCATCCCGGCGCCGTGGACGAAGACGAGGCAGGGCAGGGCCGGGTCGAAGGGCCGCCCGCCGGTCGCCGCGAAGACCCCGCGGCCGTCGACCTGTAGCTCCATGGAAGGCTAGACCTTCTGGGAGGCCCGGATCGCGCGGTCCAGGTCTTCGATGATGTCGGCCGAGTCTTCCAGGCCGACGGAGAGCCGGATCATGTCTTCGCCGACCCCGGCCTCCTGGAGCTGCTCGGCCGACATCTGCTGGTGGGTCGTGCTCGCCGGGTGCAGCACGAGGGTCTTGGCGTCGCCCACGTTCGCCAGGTGGGAAGCCAGGGCGCAGGTCTCGATGAAGCGGCTGCCCGCCGGGCGCCCGCCCTTGAGGCCGAAGCTGACGATCGACCCGGCGCCCTTGGGCAGGATGCGTTTGGCCAGGTCGTGATCCGGGTGACTCGGCAGGTCCGGGTGCAGCACCCAGGCGACCGCCTCGTGCTTGGCGAGGAAGTCCAGGACCGCCGCGGTGTTGGCCATGTGGCGCTCCATGCGGAGCGGCAGGGTCTCGACGCCCTGGAGCAGATGGAAGGCGTTGGTCGGGCTCATCGCGGCCCCGAAGTCGCGCAGGCCCTCGGCCCTGGCGCGCATGATCAGCGCCTGAGGGCCGAACTCCTCGGCGAAATCGATGCCGTGGTAGCCGGCGTAGGGCTCGGTCAGGGTGGGGAACTTGCCGCTCGCCTCCCAGTCGAAGCGGCCGCCCTCGACCAGCACGCCGCCCAGCGCAACGCCGTGTCCGCCGAGCCACTTGGTTGCCGAGTGGACGATGATGTCGGCGCCCAGTTCGATCGGGCGGCAGAGATAGGGCGTGGCGAAGGTGGCATCGATCATCAGCGGCAGGCCGGCGCCATGGGCGATTTCGGCCAGCGCCGGCACGTCGAGCACCTCGAGCCCCGGATTGCCGAGGATTTCGGCGTGGATCAGCCGGGTCTCCGGCCGGATCGCCTTGCGGAAGCCATCCAGATCGCGCGGCTTGACGAAGGTCGTGGTGATGCCGAAGCGGGGCAGCGTGTGGGTCAGCAGGTTGACGCTGCCGCCGTAGAGCGACGAGGAGGCGACGATGTGCGCGCCCTGGCCCATCAGGGTGACGATCGCCAGATGCATCGCCGCGTGGCCCGAACTGGTGGCGACCGCGCCGACGCCCTTCTCCAGGGCCGCCACCCGCTCCTCCAGGACGGCGACCGTCGGGTTGGAGATCCGGCTGTAGATGTGGCCGGCGCGCTCCAGGTTGAACAGCGAGGCGGCGTGCTCCGTGTCCTGGAAGACGTAGGACGTGGTCTGGTAGATGGGTACGGCGCGGGCGCCGGTGGCGGGATCGGGCCGCTGACCGGCGTGCAGCGCCAGGGTGTCGAATTTCAGGAACTTGGGGTCTGCCATCGGCGCGCCTCTCGTCTTGCTGGACGCCCCACCATACAAGAGTTTGCTGCCGCGCATAACGGAGAAGAGGCGGCGGCCTTGGCGCGCGGCGGCGGGACAGAAGAGCGTTTGGGGGGACTGGCGGGCAAAAAAAGGGAGGGTCAATTCAGGTTTGCCCCGAACTCGACCCTCCGCTTTTCTTAAAGCCTCACCCTGTCAACTTGCCGTGGGAGTTAGCCTATGTAGGCGGGCATTGGGGGTCAAGCAATAATTCGTTAACACTTTGGGCTTCGGCGTCTGCGCAAAGAAAAAGCCGCCGGTCGAGCCGGCGGCAAGGTAACAGGGAGGCGTTACAAGGAACAGATACAAAGCAACTTCAGAAAGTCGGGCTGTACAAACAGAGTAACCCAACTAACAGAAGAGATTTTAATTCGAATGCACTAAAAAAGTGTTAATTACGCACGGCATAGTTGCTTAAGGCACGCCGCCGTTTACACGACTCCACCCAGCCGGCCGCGGAAAGACCAGGGGAACTATTCTGGGTCTCTCCGCAGCGCACCGAGGGGTTGCACGACCGTCACGAGGAGGGGCTGTGCGTCTCGGTTCTCCGGGTTCTTGCGCGGCCCTTAGAGCGCGGCGGTATTCTCCGCCCCGGCGCCCGAGGAGTCTTTCCGGTTTCCGCCCTTGCCGGCCCCGGCGCCCTCGGAGAGAGGAGTCACACTGGCCGTCTTGGCGCTTTTCTTGCTCTCGGCTTTCGCCATGGGATCGCCTTCGAGACGCCGGATGCCGCCTTCGAGCGAGGCGCCCGCTTCGATCTCCAGGTTCTTGTGGGCGATGTCGCCGCTGACCACCGCACTCTTGGCGATCACCACCGAATTGGCGCGGATCTCACCGCTTAGGCGGCCGGAAACCCGGACCAGGTCGCCGGTCACGGTCCCGTTGACCTCGGCGCCTTCGCCGACGGTCACCGCACGGCTGGTCACGTCGCCGTCGATCTGGCCGTCGATCTGAATGTCGCTGTTGCTCTTGAGGTCGCCGACGATGTGAAGGTCGGCGCTGATGATCGACGGCGTGGCCGGGAGCGAAGCGCTGGCGCCGCCGAAACCGCCCGGTGAGGGCGCGGCGTCGGACTTCGGCCTCTGATCCTTCGAGAACATGTTTGCCTCCATGACGTTCACGTGGGGTTCGCCGGCGACCCGCCACCGCAATGGAGCTCGGTGCCTCGTCAGCACTTCCCCGATCCACGGTTCGCCCGGACGAGGCGTAGTGTGCCGCCGTCATGGTTAACGAGGCTTTAAAGCCGCCCGCGCCGCGCCGGGAGCGCACCCGGGGCTGTGCGCGGGGGCCGTGTGCGGGCTTGGCCTGCGGCGGCGCGACCGGCACACTGCCCGCCATGAGCCCCGCGCTTCTTCCCTGGCTGCTGCTGGTCTTCGGCTACGTCCTGCCGCTGCTCCACGTCGCGCTGTCGCGCGACGCCGGCCTGTCCCGGCCGGCCGAGCCCGGCCGCTGCCCTTTCAGTCCCCGCGCGGGCTGGCTGGTGATCGTGCTGCTGCTCGGGCCGATCGGCTGGCTGCTCTTCCAGCGATCGCGCCGCCGTCGCCGCGGCCACGCCTGAGCCGGCCGGCTCAGGTCTTGAACAGGCCCTGGGCGCCCGAGAGATAGGCCTTCTTCGCGGCGATCTTCTGCTTCACCCGCTCGGCCTCGCCGGTCAGCTCTGCCAGATAGTCCTCCAGCTCCTCAACCCCCATGACGTCGAGGTCCTTGGGCTTCGGCTTCTGCTTTCTAGGCTCCAGGTCTTCGGGTTCCATGGTCTGGTCCTCGGCTCCGGGCGCGATCTTGTCAGTGCTTTCGAAGCATATTAGACAACGGCTGGTCTAGGCCACACCCCTGGCCGCCCCGCCAACCCGCCCCCGGAGTTCCAAGCATGAGCAAGCCGCTGCCAGAGACCATGGCCGTCGTCGAGATTCGGGAGCCCGGCGGTCCCGAAGTCCTGGTGCCGGCCGAGCGCCCCGTGCCGGTGCCGGGTCCCGGCGAGGCACTGATCCGGGTCGCCGCGTCCGGCGTGAACCGGCCCGACGTGCTGCAGCGCCAGGGCGGCTATCCGCCCCCGCCCGGCGCCTCCGACATTCCCGGCCTCGAGATCGCTGGGAGCGTGGCCGCGCTCGGCCCCGGGACCGAGGGCCTGGCGGAGGGCGACCAGGTCACCGCGCTGGTGACCGGCGGCGGTTACGCCGAGTACTGCGTGGCGCCCGTGGTCCAGTGCCTGCCAGTGCCGGCGGGCCTCGACCCGGTCGAGGCGGCAGCCCTGCCGGAGACTTTCTTCACCGTGTGGAGCAACGTCTTCGACCGGGGCGGGCTCGAGGCCGGGGAGAGCTTTCTGGTCCATGGCGGGTCCTCGGGGATCGGCACCACGGCGATCCAGCTGGCCAAGGCCATGGGCGCGCGGGTCTTCGCCACCGCCGGCAGCGACGCCAAGTGCCGGGCCTGCGAGGAGCTGGGCGCGGAGCGCGGCATCAACTACCGCGAGGAGGACTATGTCGCCGTTCTCAAGGAGACGGCCGGCGGGGTCGACCTGATCCTCGACATGGTGGGCGGCGACTACGTGGCGCGCAACCTCAAGGCGCTAAAGCCGGACGGCCGACTCGTTTACATCGCCTTCCTGGGCGGTTCGAAGGTGGAAATCGACCTGCTGCCGGTCATGCTGAAGCGGCTCACCATCACCGGCTCGACCTTGCGGGCCCGCTCGGCCGCGTTCAAGGGCGAGATCGCCGGTAAGCTGGCGGCGAAGGTCTGGCCGCTGCTCGAAGCGGGCGAGGTCCGTCCTGTGATGGCCGACCGCTTTCCCCTGGCGCGCGCGGCCGACGCCCACCGCCTGATGGAGTCGAGCGCCCATATTGGCAAGATCGTTCTGACCGTGGCCTGAGCGGGCTTCTAATCGGCCTGGTGCCGGATGAAGTCTTTTCTTTCCAGGCCGGTGGGCTCATATACAACTATTCGGGATCGACAAGAATACGGCCCGCCGGCGCTGGATAGCGCCGCGAAGCCGGCAAGTGATGGAGAAGTCATGGCACAGCCGCTCATGCCCAAAGCGACCGCCGTCTGGCTGGTCGACAACACCTCGCTGACATTTCGGCAGATCGCGGCCTTCTGCCAGCTCCACGAGCTGGAGGTCCAGGGCATCGCCGACGGCGAGGTCGCCGTTGGGATCCAGGGCATGGACCCGGTCGTCAACAGCCAGCTCACCCGTGAGGAGATCGAGCGCTGCGAGAAGGACCCGGCGGCCGACCTGCAGGCGGCCAAGCGCGACCTGCCGCAGCCGTCGAAGCGCACCAAGGGGCCACGCTACACGCCCCTGGCCAAGCGGCAGGACAAGCCGGACGGCGTCGCCTGGCTGCTGCGCCACCATCCGGAGCTTAAGGAATCCCAGATCGCCAAGCTGATCGGCACGACCAAGACCACGATCCAGGCGATTCGCGACCGCACCCACTGGAACTCTGCCAGCATCCGGCCGCGCGACCCCGTGCTCCTGGGCCTCTGCGGCCAGGGCGAGCTCAACATGGCCGTGGAGCGGGCGCGCAAGGCGGCCGAGAAGGCCGGCCAGCCGCTGCCGCAACCGGTCGAGACCGAGGAGTCCGCGCCCTTCCTCCAGGACACCTTCGACTAGCGGCCCGGCCGCGCCGCGCGGTATCGCTGGCCATGGCGGCGGAAGCGGCCTTTCGGACCTTCGCCCTCCGGCCCCTGGCCGGCGCCCTCGGCGCGGAGATCGCCGGGGTCGATCTCTCGCGGCCCCTGGAGACCGAGCAGCACGACGAGCTTCTGCGGGCCTTCGCCCGGTACTTCGTGCTGCTGTTCCGGGACCAGGCGCTGAGCCCGGAGAGGCAGATCGCCGCGACCCGGCTGTTCGGGCCGCCGCTCACGCTGCCCTTCATCGCCCCCCATCCCGACCATCCGGAAATCATCAGGGTGCTCAAGGAGGCCGACGAAGAGCGAATCGCCACCTTCGGCGGGACCTGGCATTCCGACTTCAGCTTTCTGCCGGAACCGCCCCTGGGCTCCCTGCTCTATGCGCTGGAGGTCCCGGCCTACGGGGGCGACACCCTCTGGTCCAACATGGCGGCGGTCTTTGACTCTCTGTCGCCCGGCCTGCAACGCTGCCTGCAAGGGCTGAACGCGGTGCACAGCGGCGCGACCATCCACGGCACGCGCACGGCGGGGCTCGCCGGCCTCCGGCTCAGCCGCTCGGTCCGCATGGACCGCGGCAATCCGGCGGCCGATTTCGAGACCGAACACCCCGTGGTCTGCCGCCACCCGGCGAGCGGCCGCCAGGCGCTTTTCGTCAACCCGGTCTACACGCAGCGCTTCGCCGGCATGACCGAGGCCGAGAGCCGGCCACTGCTCGACTACCTCCAGAGCCAGGTGGAGCGTCCGGAGTTCACCTGCCGGATCCGCTGGACCGCGGGGTCGCTCGCGGTCTGGGACAACCGGGTGACCCAGCATCTGGCCGTCAACGATTACGACGGTACACGGCGCCTCCTGCACCGCACAGCGGTCGCCGGCGCCAAGCCCCGCTCCGCGCCCGGCGCCGGAACGGCGGCCTGATGGGAGCTGAGTTCTTATTGATTTCAGCTGAAGGACAAGACGAATACTTTAAATTCTTCATCGAATACTTGGATATTGCAAAGTTTATGTTCTGAGAAGGTTAAAATCTCTTTTACGTAATATTTACCCGATGAATCTAAATCCTATGGCATGGATCCTGGGACCGGAAGCCGGTCCAGCGGGTCGGAGAGGCGCAAGAGAAGATCGGAGCACAATGCCGGTCGAGCCGGCGTACCGAAGGGTACGCTAGGAAACGGAGGCCTAACATGTCTAGACCCTTGAAGATTTTCGTGGTCGACGATGATCGGGACGCCGCCGAAGGCTTGGGCGAGGTGCTCGAGATGTTCGGCCACCAGGTCACGCTGGCGTTCGACGGCGAGTCGGCGGTGCAGATCTTCAAGGAGCAGGATTTCGACGTCAGCCTGATGGACGTCATGATGCCCGGCATGAACGGGGTCGAGAGCTTCCTGGAGATCCGCAAGATCAAGCCCGACGCCAAGGTCTTCATGATGACCGGCTTCAGCGTTCAGCAGCTTCTGACCCAGGCGATC
>JASJEC010000059.1 GCA_030064845.1 Kiloniellales bacterium | reverse complement strand
GTGGCCTCGTCGCAGGAGAAGATCGAGGCCGCCAAGGAGGCCTGGCGCGCGGGCGACTGGGCCCACGGCCGCTTCCAGCTGCCGCCCGACGACAAGGACGAGTTCATCCCCCTGCCGGACAAGTAGTGGGCAACCCGCGGTGCCGGCGGGACGGCCGGGTCAGCTCTGAGCGCCGCTCCCGGCTTCGTTCTCGCTGCGGGCGTACTTGTCTTCCCACTTCTTGAAGCGCTGGCGGACGTCGCGGCCGATCGGGCTCAGGCTGAGCGCCGCCCGGAAGCCCTCGCCGACCAGACGGCCGGGCCAGGCGGTCGGACGGGCGAACTGGATCAAGAGGACCGCCCGGTGCTCGTCGGTGTCGTTCCAGACCTCGTGCTCGTGCATGTCGTCGAACACGATGGTCTTGCCTTCTTTCCAGTAGAGCGTCCGGTCGCGCACCTCGATGCGGCATTTCTCCCGCTCGGCCGGGACCTTCAGACCGAGATGGCAGGTCAGGTAGTACTTGCTGACGCCGCGGTGCCGGGGAATGTGGAGCTGCGGATCGAGGAAGGAGAACATGGCCAGCGTCATGCCGGGGATCTGCTCGACGGCCTTGGCGGTGGCCGGCGCCCGGCGGCAGTTCTCCTCGACGCGGTGGCCGTAGTTGTAGAGGAAGAAGGTGCGCCAGGTGTCCTCGTAGACGATCTTGCTGGTGCCCGGCACGACATCGGCGAAGGAAGGAATGGCGGTATTGTGCTGCCAGATCGCCATGGCCTCGTCGCGAATCGCTTCCCAGTGGGTTTCCAGCTCCCGGGTCCAGGGAAAGATGTCCGGATCGTAGGACGGCTCGTCGCCGACCAGCGAATTGCGCTGGATCACGCGGTTGACCCAGCGCCGGACCGGGCGCACCAGCTTGTACTTGCGGTTCTTCTTGTCGGCACCTGCCATGACTCGATCCTTCAAACCTGCGGCCTCAGGCCGCCTTGTCCTGCGCCGCCTCGGATTCCTTGTAACGGCGCTCCCAGTCCTGAAGGTTGGTGCGGGCCTCCTGGATGAAGGGGCTCCAGCGCACCAGGCTGAGGAAACTGTCGCCGACCAGCTTGCCGAACCAGCTCACCGGGCGGTCGAACTGGACCAGCAGGATGATGCGGTCGTCTTCGGTGTCGTTCCAGACTTCGTGATGATAGACGTCGTCGAACACGATGGTCTTGCCCTCTTCCCAGACCAGGGTCTGCTCGTCGACCTGGATCCGGCACTTCTCGCGCTCCCGCGGCACCTTGAGCGCGAGGTGGCAGGTCAGCATGCTCTTGGTGACGCCCTTGTGGCGCGGGATGTGGAGCCCCGGCGCGTGGATCGAGAACAGCGCCGAGCGCATGCCGGGGATGTTCTGCACGATGCTGGCCGTCTTGGGCGCCCGGGCGCAGTTGGCCGGCACCTTAATCCCGTAGCCCCAGAGGAACATGCACTGCCAGCTCTGGTCGGTCGCGATCTTGCGGTGGTCCGGCGAGACATCGCTGAGCGGCGGCACGGCGTCGCGATGCCGCATGATCTCGTAGGCCTCGTCGCGGATCGTCTCCCAGTTGGCCTCGAGCTCCCGGGTCCAGGGGAAGACCGCCGTGTCGAATACCGGCGGGTCGCCGACCTTGGATTGCTTGACGAGGATCCGATTGACCACCCGCCGCAGCTTGAGTCCCAGCTTGACGATGGGTTTCCGCTGATGCTTGTCGCTCTTCATCTCTTCCTCTGGGCTGTCTGGAAGGGCTCGCTTCCGCCTTTCGTCGATCGGCCGGTCCGCGATCATACCCGAGCACGCCTCGGCGCAAGATCGCTCGACGTCTCGGCTGCTCCTATTTGGATCGTGATGGGCAATCGGCCGCTCGAGCTCTGCGAGTCCGAGGGAAAACACCGACCGCTAACAGCCTGAAGACGACCCCACCTTGACCGGCATCAAGTTCCGCGCACTAGTAATGGCTTTCCCTTCGCACGGCAAGTCTCGTTTCGACTCCGGCCCCGTCCCTAGCCGGTGCCGGCAGTCTCGTTGTAGAGCCGCTCGAGAGCGTCTCGGCGCACCAGCGCCGCCGGGTCGAGATCCGCCTCGGCAGGCAGGTCGCGGCCGAAGTGGCCGTAGCGGTCCTTTCCGCGCAGCAGCATGGCCGTATGACCGTCGTGCTTGGTCTGGCGCATGCTCGGAGCCAGGTACTGCACGTTCAGTCCGATCCGCCGGTCCCGGCTCGCGTTGGACGTCGAGGCGTGAAGGGTCCAGCCGTGGTGAAACGAGGCCTGTCCGGGTTGCAGGGCGCAGGTCACCGCCGCCGCCTCGGACACGCCCGGGACCGTCTGGCCCTGGAGGAGAACGTTGGTCTCGTCCTGCGTGACCTCGTGATCCCGCCGTCCCTGGCGGTGGCTGCCCGGCACCATGCGCATGCAGCCGCTCTCCGCCGTGGCCGGCGAGAGGGCCAACCAGAAGGTGACCTGGTCGTCGCCGTCAAATCCCCAGTAGGTCAGGTCCTGATGCCAGCTCACGTGGGCGTGGCTGCCCGGCTCCTTGATGATGTAGGTCGCGTTGTAGAGCAGGATGTCCGGTCCGATCATCGCCTCGACCAGGTCCAGGACGCGCGGATCGGACGCCAAGGCCATGGGCGAGCGCAGGATCGTGTGGACCTTGGGGCGGTAATGCAGCGGGCCGAATGCGGCCTCGGCCCGTTCCATGGCCGACCGGTGGCGCTGCGCTTCCTCGACATCCAGGATGTCGACCGGCGCGACGAAGCCGTCACGGCGGTAGCGTTCCGCGATCTCAGGCACGTTCCCTCTCGTCATGAAGGCCTCCGCGGCGTTCCTAGGTCTTGTAGTCGGGCTGCTCCCGGTCGAGCTTGCGCAGCAGGGCGGCCCACTCCGTCGTGCCATCGTAGTTGTAGTGTTCCGACTCGTACATCTGGTCCTGCATGCGCGCAACCTGCTGCGGGTCGATGATGTGGGGCTCGTCCTTCATGGCGAGCGTCTTGACCTGGACCGAGCAGGCCTGACGCAGGAAGTAGGTGCGGAAGAAGGCCTCGGGCGCGCTCCGGCCCAGCACGTAGTAGCCGTGGTTCCGGGTGATCATGATGCCCTTGTCGCCCAGCGTGCGCTTGAACTTCTCACCGTACTCCTCGTCCTCGAAGAACTCGTAGTCGATGTAGGTGACCAGGTGCATCAGGTAGACCGCCGCCTGGGACACCGCCTGCAGGCCCTTCTTGGTAGCGCTGACCGCCATGACGTCCTCGCAGTGGCCGTGGATGAAAAAGTTGACCTCGGGCCGGGTGCCGAAGATCCACTTGGCCAGGTTCTGGGCGCCGTCGACCGGCTGCGGCATGGCCGGATCGAGCGCGCGGCCCTCGCCGTCGGTCTTGATCAGGGAAGAGGCCGTGATCTCCTCGTAGAACAGGCCGTACTGGTGGAGCAGATAGTGGTCCGGATCGTCCTTGATCCGGGCGCCGATCACCTGGTTCGCCAGATCGGACATGCCGTAGTGGTCGAGCAGACGATAGAGCGCGGCCTGGTCGCAGCGGGTCTCCCATTCCGCCGGCGTGCAGGCCGCCCGCGACGTATGGGGCGGGGTCCGAGGCAGGCTCTGAAGGGTCATGGCGGGTCTCCCGGGATGGCGGCGTTTCCGGCAGGCTAATCCCGCTCACGCCCCCACGCTTGCTCGAAGCGAGCAATTCCTTGTCTTGAACACGCAATACATGCAATATTTCATCTATGAGCCTCCGGGTATCGCCGCCTGACGGGCCGCTGCCGGTCACCCTGGTGGTGGCGCCCCTCTTCTCCTTCACGTCCCTGGCGATCTGCATGGACGGGCTGCGCATCGCCAACCGCGAGAGCGTGGTTCCGGCCTACGACTGGATCGTCGCCGGCGAGACCGGGGCGCCGGTCCCCTCGTCCAGCGGCCCGGCGATCACGCCCCGGGCCCGGTTGGCCGAGTTGCCGGTTTCGCCGGTCACCATCGTCCTGACGGCCTACGAGCCGGAAGCGGCCTGCACCCCGGGCCTGCTCGCCTGGCTGCGCCGGCAGGACCGTCTCGGCGGCATCGTGGGCTGCGTCGATACCGCCGCATTGGTCCTGGCCCGCGCCGGCTTGCTGAAGGGCGAACGCATCGCGGTGCATCACGAGGTCGCGGCGCCGTTCCGCGAGGAGATCGGCGCCTCGATCCTGCCCGACCGGCGTTTCGCCTTCGAGGGACGCCGCCTCTCGAGCGCCGGCGGGATCGCCACCCTGGACATGCTGCTCGCACTCATCGAGCGGACCCGGGACCGGGCGCTGGCCGAGAGGGTCGCCCAAGGGCTGAGCTTCCCGTTCCCGCCGGACCCGGTGGCGGACGGGCGCGACCGGCTGCCGAGCGGACTGGCCGGCATCGACCGGCGCCTCGCCCGGCTCGTCGCCGTCATGCAGAGCCGCCTCGAGGCGCCGCTCCCCGTCGCCGAGGTCTGCCGGCGCGCCTCGGTCGAGGCCTCGACGGCGCGCCGCCTGTTCCGGGTCCACCTGGGCCAGTCGCCGTCGGCCTACTACCTCGGCCTGCGTCTCGAGCGGGCGCGGACCCTGCTGCGCTACAGCCATCTGGGCATCGCGGAGATCGCCGCCGCGGTCGGCTTCGCCGATGCGCCCTCCTTCTCGCACGCCTTCAAGCGGGTCACCGGCCTGCCGCCCTCGCGCGCCCGCCTCGACGTCGCCGGGACCTGAGCCCCGCCGGCGTTTGCCAACCCGCCGGCGCGCTCTAGAATTCACGGCTTCGATCGCGCGGGGCCAAGACCCGAAGGTGAAGCACTCCTTCCGACGCATCGTCTGGCCGCTCGCGCTGGCGCAGACGCTGATCTGGGCGGCGACCTACTACGCCTTCCCGGCCCTGCTGCCGGCCTGGGAGAGCGACCTCGGCTGGTCGAAGACCGAGCTCTCGGCCGCCTTCACCATGGCGCTGCTGGTGTCGGGCGCGCTCGCGCCCCTGGCCGGGAGGATCATCGACCGCGGCTACGGCACCCAGGCCTTCGCCGGCGGCGCCCTGCTCGCCGCGGCGCTGCTGGCGGCCTTGTCGCAGATCACCGCGCTCTGGCAGTTCTACGGCATCTGGATCGGCCTCGGCGTCGCCATGTCGGCGACGCTCTACGAGGCCTGTTTCGCGGTGCTGACCCGCGCCATGGGGGCCCAGGCCAAGCGGGCGATTACCCTGGTCACCCTGGTCGCCGGCTTCGCCGGCACGGTCTCCTTCCCGAGCGCCGACGCGCTGGTGGCAACGGTTGGCTGGCGCGGCGCCGTCGCGGTCTTCGCCGCGGTCGTCGCGCTGGTCGTGGTGCCCCTGGTCTGGACCGGCTGCCGCCGGGCGGAGCAGCATGCGGCCAACGAGGCGCCCGCCGCCAGCCCGAAGCTGACCGAAGCCCTGGGCGCGGCCAAGACCCTGACCTTCTGGTTCCTGGCCCTGGCCTTCGCGCTGAGTGCGCTCGACCACAGCATGATCATCACCCACATCCTGCCGATCCTGGACGATCGCGGCGTCCACCCCGAGGCCGCGGTGCTGGCCGCCTCGATGATCGGCCCCATGCAGGTCGCCGGCCGGCTGGCCATGATGGCGGCCGAGCGCCGGGTCTCGACGCTGGCGATCGCCTGTTCCTGCTATCTGGCCTTGGCGCTGGCCGCCGCCGCGCTCTGGGGCGCCGGCCTCGTGCCGGGGCTCGTGGCGGTCTTCGTCATCCTCCACGGCGCCGGCAACGGGGTCACCAGCATCGTCCGACCGGTGGTCACCGCGCTGCTGCTCGGCAGGCGCAACTTCGGCATCGTCGCCGGCTTCCTGGCCGTGCCCTACATGGCCGGCTACGCGCTCGGACCCACGCTGGCCGCCCTGGGCTGGGAGGCCGGGGGCTACGACCTCGTGCTTGCCCTCGCCGTCGTGATCTCGCTCGCCGGTCTCGCGGCCCTGCTCGCCGCCTGGCGCGTTGCCCGGGGCGCCGACCCGGATCCGGCGGCGTAACGCTACTTCACGAAGTAGCGCACGCGGATCGCCTCGGCGTCGGTCGACCGGCCGGTCAGGCGGGAAATGCTCTGCCCCTTGACGTCGTACTGGTACAGCGAGGCCTGCGGCATGCGGCAGTTGATCCTGATCTTGCTGGTCACCAGCTCCTCGGTCCTCGCGCTGTCGGTCGGCTGGTTCAGCGCGATGCCGGGCTTGCCGCCGAGCCAGTAGATCGGCTCCCAGCGCGGGAAGAACACGAAGCCGTCCGATCCCTGGTCGACCGGGAGAAGAGTCGGGCCGACGAAGTCCGCCGCGCCGTTCTCGTCGGCCACCGCGTACTCGAAGGTCAGCAGTCTGGTGCCCGTCTGGCAGTCCGCGGCGGCGTGTGAACCGGGGAGAAACTGGGAATGCAGGATCCGGCTCGGCGTGTCCCTGATCGCGAGGGCGCCAAAGGGCGCGACGTAAGTCTTGCCCGACGTCACGATGACCAGCTCGAGGTTGTGCTGGCCGTCCATGGCCGGCGCCTTGACCTCGAAGCGCGCGCGGTAATCGCTGCTCTGTTTGGTCGGCGGCGCCAGTTCCGTGCGGGTGCCGGCCGCGACGGTGTTCTGGGGTAGGCCGCGCAGGTAGATCCGCTCGACCACCGTGGGATCGTTCACGAAGAGCGTGAAGGAGACCTCGAAACTTTCGCCGGGCGAGATCTCGCGCGGGGTGATCTGCCCATCGCCGACGTTGGGCCGTACTTCCGGTGCGCTCGTGCAGGCGGACAGCAGCAGCGACGCGCCGGCGGTGAATTGAGCGATGTATGTCTTCATGGCTCTGTTCTCGCCAATCCCTCGGTCACGGTAATACGCTGGAGCAACAGGAACCTTCAAAAAACTATAGCAGATGAGTCGTGTAAATCGCCCGGGTCGTTTTGCTGGCATCGAATTCGCCAGAGCGGTTCGCGCTGAAACGGGGTTACGCGAGAGCCCCGATCAAGCGCGGACTGCTCTCAGGGCTTCCGGGACCCGGCGGCCCCGTTCCTTCAGTAGATTTTAATGTGCCCTTCAGGCTTGCTTCACATCGGTTTCAATCGACTTTCACGTCGGCACCTCAGGTTAAGAAGGCGACACGGGTTCGGACTGAAACAGAGAGGACATGCCATGCCACTGACCGCCATCGGCAACACGCCCCTTCCCGCCGCCAGCAAGTGGGCCTTCACCACCCGACGCGTCGAACGTGCGGACGTTCAGGGACTCCGCGCCGAGGTCTCGAATGCGGTTTCCGGCGACCTGGTTCTGGGCCAGGTCACGCGGCTGGGGCAGCACCGGAGGGTCCAGCTCTCTTCTGGCCGGCACTCGGAACTCTACCCGGGCGACTTCGTCGTCGCCGTGTGCGGCGCGCGCTACGCGCCCGACCAGTTCGAGGCCCGAGCCAAGCTCGACCCGGCCGGCGCTGACCTGATCGCCGGCGGCGGACTCTTCGGGGAGACGCGGCTCGCCCACGAGCAGATGTCGGCTCCGACGCGCATCAAGCCCCTCGGCCTGCTTACAGACCGGGAGGGCAGCGTCATAAACATTGCGCGCTATGCCCTGCCCGACCGGTCTATGCCTGGCGGCGTTACCGTGGTCCTCGTCGTCGGCACATCAATGAACGCGGGCAAGACCACGGCGGCAGTCAGCTTCGCCCACGGCCTCGGCCGCGCGGGGTATCGGGTCGCCGGGATCAAGGCGACCGGGACCGGCGCCTTCGGCGACTTCAACGCCTTTCTGGACGCCGGCGTTCCCCTCGTATCCGATTTCACCGATGCTGGCATGGCCTCGACTTACGGCCAACCCTTGAGTCGGATCGAGAGGGGCTTCGAAAGCCTCGTCGCCGATGCGGCGGCCAAAGGCGCGGATGTCATGGTCGTCGAACTGGCCGATGGCCTCTACCAGCAAGAGACCGCGCGCCTGCTGCAGGACTCGCGGATCCGCGCGGTCGCCGACGGCATCCTCTTCGCCGCCTCCGACGCGGTCAGCGCCGTTGGCGGCGTGGCACAACTGCGCGCCATGGGGCTCGAACCCTTCGCCCTGTCCGGCCGCTTCACCTGCTCGCCCTTGGCGTCGGCCGAGGCGGAAGCAAAGGTCGGGCTGCCGGTGCTGACCCGCAGCGCGCTCTGTGATCCGGAAGCGGTGTCGCGGGTTACACCCAGCTGGCTACCCAGCGCGCGAACCGAACAGAGAGAAGTGGCGTGAGCCGCATCCCAGGGGTCTTCGGTGGAGGCCGGGCGCGCGGCGTCGCCATAGTCGCCGCCAGCGCTGTTGGTCAGGGCATCGCGGCCGGCCTCGTAGCCTACGAGACCCGAGAAATCTTCTTCGCCCTGCATGGCGGCCCGGGCCCAATCCCGATCAGCTCGCTGCTGCTGCTCTTTCTCGGCGGTGTGGCGATCGCCGGCCTACGCGTGCTTGGGCGGGTCGCGGCCGAGAGCGTCGGTCAGGATTTCGCAATTGCGCTGCGCCATGTCCTCTTCGCGCATCTTGCCAGCCTACCGGCCGGCGTCGTCGCCAACCGCCGCAGCGGCGCCCTCGCCCTGCGCTTTGTCGGCGATCTGGCGACGGCGCGGCATTGGGCCGGGCTTGGTGTCGCCCGTATCATTTCGGCTCTCATCGTTGTCCCCGCGGCGACTGCCGTCCTGTGGCTGCTGAACCCATCCCTGGCAGCTGCGGCTTCCCTCCCCGTCCTGCTGTGCGTCCTCGCCATGCTGGCGCTCGCGCCCGGACTCGAGCCGCTGCATCGTGAGTTGCGCAAGCGGCGCGCCAATCTGGCGATCGACACCATGGAGCGCGTGTCGGCCGCTCCCGAGCTGACCATACTCGGACGCGCTCAAAAGGAACTCATGTCGCTGAACCGGCGCGGCGCGGAACTGCGTCAGGCATCCGTGCGCCGCATCTTCGGCATGACCACGCTCAAGAGCCTACCCGACCTCGGTCTTGCGGCAGGCGCGGCGGCCCTGCTAGGGGCCGCGTTCACGAGCGCGGCGGCACCGGCGGAGGCCGCGGCGGCCCTCGCGGTCATCGGCATCCTGGTTCAGCCCTTGCGCGACCTTGCCGGAGTCTGGGACCGCCGCTGCGCCTGGAGGATCGCGCGCGGCAAAATCGAGGACGTGCTGGCGTCGCCTAGTCTGACCCTGCCCAGCGGCAAAGCCGGTGAACGAAGCGACGCGCCGGCCCAGATCGCGTACCAATCGGTCGGCGCAGGTGTGTTGCGCGACTTCACGGCGGCAGCCGCGCCGGGTGAGAAGATTGCGGTGTTCGGGCCGAACGGCGCGGGAAAGTCGATCTGTCTCGCCTTGGCCGCCGGCCTGGAAGAACCGGCGGAGGGCAGCGTTGCGATCGACGGCGTCGACCTGAGACACCTGCCCTTGGCCGAGCGTCAGCGACGGCTCGTCTATGTCGGCCCCCGCTCCCCGATCCTACGCGGCAGCCTGCGGCGAGCCTTGACTCTGGGAATCTCCCCGCGTCCCGACGACTCGAGGATCGAAGTGGTCGCGCGGGATTTTGGGTTGGGTCCCGTGCTCGAACGTCTTGGCGGCCTGGACGGCCGCGTTTCGGCCGATGGCCGCAATCTCTCCGAGGGCGAGGCAAGGCGCGTTCAGCTGATCCGCGCCGCGCTGGCCAAGCCGGCGCTGCTACTAATCGACGATGTCGAAGGCGCCCTCGACAGTGCCGGGCGGGATACCCTGACGAAGCTGTTTCGCGATACGGCGGCGACAGTCCTGCTTGCCACGCGCGACCCCGCGATCGCCCGGGCCGCGGATCAAGTCTGGGTTCTTTCCAACGGATCCTCAATCGCGCAGGGGCCGCCGGAAGCCACGTTTGCCGGCATGGGCGCACAAACCCATAATGGCGGCATCCGCGCCGTCGCTTGATCGCCAAGGTTTATAGAAGATGCGCATTATCTCGAAGCTCTATCTATCGTTCGGCCTGCTGCTTGCCATTGCGGTCGTCGGCACCTCGCTAGCCATTCTCTGCGCCCGCGAGGCCGCCTTCCGCATGGAACGCCTCAACCTCGCGCACCAGGAGTACGAGGCCTACCTGTCGCTTTCCAACCACACCTATCAGCTGTTCAAGCAATTCGGCGACGCCATGCTGATTGGCGACCGGGACCGCGGCCGGGGAGAGACAGAGTTGCTCGGCAAGATTCGCGCCGACATTGCGCTCATACGCCGCTCGACCGCCGATTCGATCCGCGTGATTGGCGAAGAGGAGATCGCCGAGCTGGAGAACCTGGAGCGGATCGAGAGCCTGATCGAAGAACTGCTGGTCGAGCACCAGGACGTCATGGGCTCACGAGACAGGGAGCAGTTTTCCAGCTATTGGGAAAGGCTCTCTTACACCCTGGATGAACGCATTGACACCGATTTCAATCAGCTGATCCAGGAAGCAATCGCCGAGGAGGCGCGGGAAGTCGCAACCGAACGCGCAGCCACCGCCGAAATGATCCGCCAATTCCGGCTGCTCGCCGTCCTCGTCACCTTGATGGCGATCGCTGCGGCGACCGCCAGCATTTGGATCCTCCGGCGTGACCTACAGGAGCCGATCTCTAGACTGCTCGGCGGTGCCTCGGCCCTGGCGCGGGGCGACCTCGAGCATCGGATAAAGATCCTCGGCCGCAATGAGCTCCACGAGGTGGGGCATGCCTTCAACAAGATGGCGGAGGAGGTGGCCTCGCGCGAGCGGGCGCTCTCCAACGCTAACGCTCACCTGGAGAGCGCGGTCTCCGAACGAACCAGGGACCTGGAGCGTCTGCTCGGGGCCTTGAAGGAAAGCGACAGCAACCGCAAGCGGCTGCTGGCCGACGTCAGCCACGAACTGCGGACGCCGCTGACCATCATTCGTGGTGAGGCCGATATCGCCCTGCGCGGCGACAAACAGTCCGCCGAACCCTACCGCCTCGCGCTCTCCAACATCCGCGACGCGGCGATGCATACGGCGGGGCTGGTGGACGATCTGCTCTTCGTCGCGCGGCGCGAGGCGGGCGAGAACCGCCTGCGGCTCGAGCTGATCGATCTTGCCGATCTGCTCGCCAAGATCGTCGACCAGCACAGGACGATTTCCGAGCAGCACCATGCTCAGATTGATTTCACCGCAAACGTCGAGAAGGTGGAGGTCCGTGCCGACGCCGGGCGCGTTCGCCAGGTCGTGCTGATCCTGCTGGAGAACGCCATGCGCTACGGTGGCAGCTCGATCGAACTCCGCTTGGATCCCGCGCCCGGCGGTTATGCGATTGCCGTTCAAGACAATGGTCCCGGCTTGACTGAGAACGAGCAGAGCCGCGTGTTCGAACGTTTCTTCCGCGGATCGAACGCGGCAGCGCACTATCAGGAGGGTGTCGGCCTGGGCCTGCCGATGGCCAAGGCGATCGTCGAGGCCCACGGCGGTGCTATCGCCCTCGACAGCCGGCCCGGCGACGGCCTGACGGTCACCTTCACCCTGCCAAAGCGAGGCAATCTCGAGGTGGTTGCGTAGGGTCTGTGGACCCTAGAGCGGAGCCTGTTTCGCTGGCCTGCGCAGCCGCAAATGGGAAGGCAGGTTTGAGGTTCCTATGATCCGGGCGTTGCGCCGGACTGCGCCCCTCGTCAGCCCCAGTGCGCTCATTCCACCCAAGGTCCAGACTCCGCCTCTGCCCGCTTGACGAGCAGAGGCGACGCCCACCGCGCGAGAAATCCGCCCCAAAATTGAGTTGCCAAACGGGAATAGATGGCCCGCTCAATCGTTGTCTTCATGGTTAATGAGAAGCAAAGAACTGCCTTGGAACCAGTCTCTTGGGGTAGCGCGGCGGTGACGAAGGGGAGATCGGAACGTCACGCTTTGGGAAGAGGAAGAGATGCACGTTCTCCTGGTAGAAGACGAGGCGCGCGTCGCCGAATTCATTCAGAGCGGATTGAAGTCCGAAGGCTGGACCGTAACCGTCGCGCCCGATGGCGAGACCGGCCTCGGCATGATCGAGCAGGAGAGTTTCGACGTGATCGTGCTCGACGTGATGCTGCCGGGGATCAGCGGCCAGGACGTCTGCCGCAGAATGCGCGCGCGCGGGAACCTGACTCCGGTACTCATGCTGAGCGCCCTTGACCGGGTCGATGACCTCGTTGCAGGCCTACGGCTGGGCGCGGACGACTACCTGGCCAAGCCCTTCGACTTCGACGAGTTCCTGGCACGCATCGAGGCCCTGGCCCGACGCGGCATGGGCTTCGAACCCGGCCTGAGCCCAGATCAAGTGCTGTCGGTCGGCCCGATCCGTTTCGACACCCAGTCCCTCGAGGCCTATAGCGGCGATGCCCGGGTCGTCCTGACCAGCAAGGAGCGGGAGATCCTGAAACTCTTTCTCGGCCGCCCGGGGAAAGTCTTCTCGCGCGAGAGAATCCTGAACGCGGCCTGGGGTGTTAACGCTGATCCCTTGAACAACGTGGTCGATGTCTATGTGGCCCGGCTGCGCAAGAAACTGGGGCGCCACGGCGCGCTGATCGAGACCGTTCGCGGCGCCGGCTACCGGCTTTCCAAAGGCGTATGACGAGTTCCGGCGCGTGCCGGAAGGAACGGCGCAGCGGAAATTGTCACATAAATGCAACCTCGCGCACTGGCTGTTCGCGCTATGATGTCTACAACTAGTCAGAAGGGATCTACGGGAGGATCCGATGGCGCGGAAGGAACTCTGGTCCGCGGCCAAGATGGCCGTCAGGGCCTATGCGCACAATCCGTCGCAGGAGAACTCGCTCAAGGTCGCGATGGCGTGGAAGGCGATCCGGGATGACAGCGCCGCGGTGCCGCACACGGCTTCGCCCGCCTCGCGTGCGGGCTCAAAGCCGCAACACGCTCGATCGGTTACCTGAGGACGGCTATCGCTCCGAGTCGTCGCAGATCCACTCCGCGACGACATAAGGAGCCTCCTCTCTGGTCACCTCGGGGTGGCGGAGCTGGTAAACCGTGACCGCCGACCGAAACGCGTCCCCGTCGTCGCATCCCTTCGCGATCATTTCGCGATAGGTGCGGGTGACGATCCCCCTGCAAATGCAGGACTTTTCCGTAACCACCATCGCTTTCTCGAACTCCTTGCGTGCGGTAACAGAGCGATCCTGTCCGGCGCCCGGGCGCGCGTCAAGCAGCCTATAGGAAGCCCCGCCGGCATGCGTCAGAGGGCAGATTCGGCCGCCCCGAAACCGCCCACGGAGTCCCCCAACCCCGCCCACTCCGCGGTTAGGTCTTGATGCAGAGCCTCTACAGGCTTTGAAATGGGCCGTTGCGTGATCCTCCAGGGCGCGCGGTGTTTCGTGAGGAAGCATGGCTGACACACCTCCCCTTCCCTCCCACGCCGGCGCGGTGGTGATCGGCGGCGGCGTCATGGGCTGCTCGACGCTCTATCACCTCGCCAAGCTCGGGGTCCGGGACGCCGTGCTGCTCGAGCGCAACAAACTCACCAGCGGCACCACCTGGCATTCCGCGGCCCAGGTCCGGGCGCTCCGCTCGAGCCGCAACCTGACCCGGCTGATCCAGTACAGCATCGGGCTCTACGCCGAACTCGAGCAGGAGACCGGGCAGGCCACCGGCTGGATCAACAAGGGCTCGCTGTCGATCGCCACCAACCCGGACCGCCTGGTCCATATCCGGCGCCAGGAAGCCCTGGCGCACTCTTTCGGCGTGCCCGCCGAATTCATCTCGGCCGGCCAGGCTGGCGAGCTCTGGCCCCTGATGCGTCTCGACGACGTTCTTGGCGCGGTCTGGTCGCCGGTCGACGGCCGGGTCAATCCCTCGGATCTCTGCGCCGCCCTGGCCAAAGGCGCGCGAGCGCGCGGCGCCAGGACATTCGAGGACACGCCGGTCACGGGCATCCAGGTCAAGGGCGGCAAGGTGGTCGGCGTCGAGACCGCCGGCGGCACGATCCGCTGCGATGCCGTGGCGCTCTGCACCGGCCTCTGGAGCCGCGCCGGCGCCGCCATGGCCGGTGTCTCGGCGCCTGTCTGGCCCTGCGAGCACTTCTATCTGCTGACCAAGCCGGTCGCCGGCGCGGAACACCACCTGCCCACGCTCTCCGACCACGACGGCCACCTCTACATCCGGGACGAGTCCCAGGGACTCCTGGTCGGCTGCTTCGAGCCCCGGGGCAAGCCGCTCGACCCAGCCGGCCTGGGCGAGGACTTCGCCTTTCAACTGCTGCCGGAGGACTGGGAGCACTTCGAGCCCATGATGCTGAACGCCCTGCACCGCCTGCCGGTTCTGGAGACCGCGGAGGTGCGCATGCTGCTGAACGGACCGGAGAGCTTTACCTCCGACGGGTCCTTCCTGCTCGGCGAGTCGGCCGAGACGCGGGGCTTCTTCCTCGGCTGCGGCATGAACTCCGTGGGCGTCGCCACCGGCGGCGGCGCCGGCATGGCCCTGGCCCACTGCATGGTCGAGGGGCATACGCCCTACGACCTCCACGAGGCCGACCCCAAGCGCTTCCATCCGGCCGAAAGCGGGGTCGAGGCGCTCGCCGCGCGCGCCCCGGAAGTGCTCGGCAAGCACTACGAGATCGCCTACCCCGGCCGGCAGATGACCTCGGCGCGGGGTCTGCGCGACACCCCGCTGCACGCGCGCTGGGCCGCCGAGAAAGCCCGCTTCGGCCAGGTCTACGCCTGGGAGCGGCCGCTCTACTTCGGCGCCGGGCCGGAGGCGAAGGGAACCTTCGGCCGTCCGGCCTGGTTCGAGCAGGTCGGCCGCGAGGTCATGCAGGCCCACGAGGCCGCCGCGGTCTTCGACCTCTCGACCTTCGGCAAGATCCTGGTCGAGGGCCCGGACGCCGAGGCCTTCCTCGACCGGGTCTGCGCCAACGACATGACCCGGGCGCCGGGCCGCGCGATCTACAGCGCCATGCTGAACCAGCGCGGCGGCTTCGAGAGCGACCTCACCGTCCTGCGCCTGGACGAGCAGCGCTACCGCCTGTCGGTCGGCAGCTCGGCGGTCGGCCGGGATCTGGCCTGGCTCCGTCGTCAGCTGCGCGACGGCGAGCGGGTAACCTTTAGCGACGAGACGGAGGCGCTGGCCGTCCTCGCCCTGATGGGACCCGCGGCGCCCGAGCTCGCCCGCTCGCTCGGCGCCGACGCCCTCGACGACCTAGGCTATTTCCGCCACGCGCCCGCCGAGGTGGCCGGGGTTCCGGTCCACGCGGTGCGCCTTTCCTACGTCGGCGAGGCCGGCTGGGAGCTGACCTGCCGGGCGGAGGACGCCGAGCGGCTCTACGACGCCCTGGCCTCGGCCGGGGCCCGGCCGGCCGGGCTCTATGCCCAGACCGCCATGCGGATCGAGAAGCGTTTCCTCTCCATGGGCCACGATCTCGACGGTGACGTCTCGCCGATCGAGGCCGGACTCGCCTTCGCGGTGCGCTGGGAGAGCGACTTCATCGGCCGCGACGCGCTCGAGGCGCGGCGGCAAGCCGGGCCGAAGCTGCGCATGGCGACGATCGTCCTCGACGACCCGGAGGCGGTTCCCCTGGGGCACGAGCCGGTCTATCTGGACGGCGCGGTGATCGGCCAGACCACCTCGGCCGCCTTCGGCTACCGGATCGGCAGGCCCGTCGCGCTCGGCTACCTCGAGGCCGAGGCGGCGCGGGAGGGCCAGGCGGTTACGGTCGACATCGCCCGAACGCTCTTCCCGGCGCGGGTCACCATGAAGCCGGCCTATGATCCTTCGGGCGCGCGCATGCGGCCGGTAAAGTCAACAGAGAGGGTTTGAGTCGCCATGGAGTCGAAAGCGGTTTTCCTGCTTGGCCACGGCCAACCCGACCGGGTCTGCGAATGCCGCGAGGTGGCGGCGCCCGGCGCCCCCGGCGCCGGCGAGGTGCTGGTCGACATCAAGGCCTCGGCGATCAACCCGGCCGACCTGCTGATCATCGAGGGCCGCTATCCGGGCCCCGAGACCCTGCCGGCGCAGATCGGTATCGAGGGCGCGGGCGTGGTCGCCGCGGTCGGCCCCGACGTCGCCGATCTCCGGCCAGGCGATTACGTGATCAGCCTGGGCCGCGCCAACTGGTGCGAAAAGGTGCTGGGCCCCGCGTCGCAGTTCATCAAGCTGCCGAAGGAACTCTCGTTCCAGGACGCCGCCATGCTGAAGGCGAACCCGCCTTCGGCGCACCTGATGCTGACCCAGTACGTCGATCTCGAAGCCGGCGACTGGGTAATCCAGAACGCCGCCAACTCGGCTGTCGGCCGCCACCTGATCCGCCTCGCCGGCAAGCGCGGCATCAAGACGGTCAACGTCGTCCGGCGGGACGCGCTGGTGCCGGAACTGGGAGAGATCGGCGCCGACCTGGTGCTGGTCGATGGCGAGGACCTCGCCGAGCGGGTCCGCGCCGAGATCGGCGCCGAGGCCCGCTTGCCGCTGGCGATCGACGCAATCGGCGGACTAGCCTGCCAGCGCCTGGCCGACTGCCTGAGCGACGGCGGCACGGTGGTGAACTACGGTTTCCTCAGCGGCGAGCCCTGTATGATCACGCCCTATCAGACGATCATTCACGACATCACCCTGAAGGGCTTCTGGCTGGTCGGCTTCATGCGGAGCGCCAGCCGCGAGGAGATCACCGCGCTCTACGCCGCCATGGCCCGCCACTTCATCGACGGCACGTTTTCGGTGCCGGTCGAGGCGGAGTATCCCCTGACCGAGGCCAAGGCCGCCCTGGCCCACGCCAACCGGGAGAGCCGCGGCGGCAAGATCCTGTTTCGGATGGGCTGAGAGCGCGGGGCAACAAAGGGGCGAAGGCAATCGCCTGCCGCTTTAAAGGGCGTGGACGCACAAATTACGTACGGACAACGTCCGCTTTCGGCGGAGCCCCAGACATGGATTTACCCGCCGCCGACGTCGCAGATTAGCCAAGAACCGACATACCGAAGTTTCCCGCCAACCTTTTAACGATGCATTCGGCCAATAGTTGTCGTAGGGCGATGATTAGTCCAAGGGTTCGATGACTGCCTCAGACCGATACTGGGTCGATGGAGCAAAGTTGCACAGGGCGGGAAACGCCCTTAAGTTCTTGTTCGCCTATTTCTTCGAAGCGCGGTGCTTTGCGGCACTCGGCAATCAATCGCTGAGTAGACAGAATCTGACCGTGCTTGGCCTCATTGCAAAGCCGTGAGGCTACGTTGACCACTGTCCCGACCGCCGTGTAGTCGTATTGGCCCGAGCTACCAACAAGGCCCAGTGTCGCATAGCCTGTCGCCATGCCAAAACCGACGCCAAGCTGATACCCGAGCTCTTGCCAGCGACGGCATGCATCGAGGAGCAAGTCACGCATCGCTATCGCGAGCTGCACCGCCTCGTCAGGGGCGTTCTCAATTGGCAAAGGGTCATTCAGTACAACTAGTAGATTGTCTCCAGCGCGATTTGATATCGTGCCATTATGATTTCTAACAACCTCTCCTGTGAGGCTGTGGAACTGCTCAAGGACTTCTATGACTTCTTCGGGTTCCGAAGTTTCCGAAAAGGAAGTGAAACCACGCAAATCGCAGAAGAGCGCCGCGATTTTTCTCCGGTGGCTTGAAAGCAGACCCTCCTTTTCCTCAGTAAGCACGAGCTCAGCAACCTGATCAGGTAGGAACCTCTTGAGCATTGAAAGACGTTCAAGCTCCTCGACTTGGGTTCGCACACGCTCTTGAAGGGACTTGTTCACTTCTGCTAATTGGTCTGATACCGTCTTCGCTTCATGCATTAGCCGTGCATTCTCTAATGCAACGACGCTGTGATCTGCAAAGCGCCTCAGCAGCTCAACTTCCACTTCACTGAATGGCCGGACTTCTTGTCGGTATATCGTGAAGGCGCCGACTAAGTCTTCGCCTGCCAACATTGGAACAGCGAGGAAAGATCGAGCACCGCCGAGCTCTGCAGTAGCCACGCGAAGCGGCTCTCGCTTCTCATAAATGTCCTCGCCTACAACATCCGAGATGTTCACGGGCTGGTTTAGCTCTGCAATACGCCCCAATCCGGTGCGTGGGTCTACCGTGAACCATCCTTGTCCCACGAGATAATCGCTAAATGCTTGGGGCACGCCCTTCATGTGATCCGCACGGTAACCTTTCGGGTCCTCGTAGCGATACAGAATGCCTAGCTGCGCTTCACACAGATTCAACGCACCAGACAATGTAGCCTGCATTGCCAGATCAACGTCCCCGGCAGATCGGGCGATGATCTGAATGATTTGACCTAGTGCGGCCTCAGCTGCTTCGGACAACGCCAGCCGATTGGTGAGTTCTTCGATTGCAGACGATGCAGTGTCTTGGACAGTGATGGCAGAACTCTCCAAGGTTCAAGTTTTCCCTACAGCACAGCACATCGATTATTGTCCAATTCCGTGACAGGGTGAAGCTTCAATGAACGCACCTCGTTAGTGCTAAGAACTGTCAGCACCCGACATGGAGGTATGCTCCGCGATCGATTAGAAATGTCCGCTTCGGGCTAGAATCGGACTTTGCCCGTCTTGCCCAGAAGATTCCGCTCCGGGACGTGGAGCAGCCTTCGAGGCCCCGTAGTTGGACCTGGCTCGCGCATGTCCTTGAAGAGCTCACGGCTGAGAACGAACCATCTTCAGACGGAACGAGCTTGATGTCCTGCCCCTCTGTCAATCTGCTCTAACGCCGGGAATTGGAGGCGGATCGTCACGAGACTTTCCTGCCCACGCTTTCTTAACAGCGCGGTCCTAACATCGGATGCCTTGCCATGCGCGTTTCGTCCCGTGCTATCGGGCGCACCGATATGTTCGCCAGACACTCGATCGCCGCCGCTCTGTTTGCCGCCCTCCTGGTCTGCTGCCGGCCGGCACCCGCGGCCGCCTTCTGCATCGAGAATCGCGCCGACGAGGCGCTGACCTTCGTCGTCGACGTCGACGGCGCCGGCCGCAACGCGCCCTATGTCCGGACCTTGGCGCCCGGCGAGGAAGGCTGCTGCGACTGGCGGCGCTACGATTGCAACAGCAGCGGCGAGAGCGACGGCGTGCTGCAGTTCTCGGTGTCCCGCAGGGTGGGCGACCAGGCGCTGACCTGCTTCGGCGATTTCGAGGCCAGCGACCGCTTCTACTTCCAGGCGCGCTCAGGCAGCACCGATTGCGCGTGGGGCCTGACCGCGAACCGCAGCGGCCGCCAGCTCTGGAACCACTTCAAGGATCGCATGGCGCGGCTGGTGGCCTGGCTGCTGGACAGGTTCAGCAGCTAGCCGGGCCCAGCCCTACTCGCCCGCGAGGGGCGAGGCCGCGGCTTCCGGCTCCGGCTTGGGCGCCTCGCGCTTCTGCTCTTTCGCCTTGGCTTGGTAGAGCGTCTCGATGGCGCGCCTCACGAACTCGGCGAGCGGTTCACCGCTCTGGTGGGCGGCGACGCCAAAGCACATGCTGACCGCGCCGTAGCGCTCGCCGGTCTTCAGGTTCTTGAGCTTGTTCGCGCCCAGGTCCTGGCGGATGCGGTCGGCCAATTGCTCGGCCTCCGGAAGCCCGGTGCGGGGCAGGATGACGGCGAACTCCTCGCCGCCGTAACGGGCTGGCGTGCCGGTCTTGCCGGTGATCCGGCCGAGCCGGCCGGCGACGAACTTGATGACCTCGTCCCCGATCTCGGCGCCGTAGATCTCCTTGAAGGCCCGGAAGTTCTCGATCTCGGCGAAGATCAGCGCGAGGTCCTGCTTTTCCCTCGCGGCCCGTTCCGCCTCCTCGCGGAGCAGCAGATCGAAGTACGTGCGGTTGGCGATCCCGGTCAGGGGGTCGGACATGGCCTGCTGGCGCATCTCGCGGAGGTGCTGGTTGAGGCCTTCGATCTCCTTGCTCGATTCCGCGAGGCGGTGCTCGAGCGCCTTGTTCTTCTCGATGACCTGCTGCGTCTTGCTCAGGATCCCGCGCACCAGGCCAGCCACCTCCTCCGCCGTGCCGCCACCCTCGAGCTGGTTGGAGATACCGATCAGCGCCTCGCCGTAGGCACCGTGATCCCGGCCGGCCTCGCCGATACAGGCCCGCACTTCCTGCATGGAGGACTGCAGGCGCTCGGAAGCGTCGTCGAGCACCTTGTGCTCCGAGGGGTTGAGCAGGTACCGCTCATAGATCTCCTCGCAACGGTCATTGCTCAAGGCGCCCTCGTCGTTCAGCACCTTGTCGACCGCCCAGACGAGACCGGGGTTGGCGCCGGAGACATAGTCGTACCACACCGCCATGGTGGCGGGATTGGGCGTCAGGCCGTGCTTATCCAGAAAGCTCATGGCGGCCTTGGTGTACTCGACCGCTTGGTCGTGACTCTCCGTGTAGCGCATGGCGACACTCCGGGCTGGCTGAGATTAGTCCTCGGGGGCTGAACTAGCGGGTCAGGACTAGCAGGATTTGGTTATCAAACCCTCCATGCCCGGCTCAGCGCGAGCTTCCGAAATCGCCGCCCTTCTTCCGGCCATCAGGGCGCGGCAGGCCCGCGCCTCGCCGAGCGCCCGGCGGCGCTCGGCCTGGGCCAGGACGATCCAGCGCCGCGCCGCCGCCTTGCGCGCCGGCGGGCGCGCGGGATTGCCGATAGCCGCCAACTCGATGGCGATGTTGCCCGTCAGCCACGCCGCGCGGGCCCGCCAGCGATGATACCCGCGCCGCAGGGGATCGCCGCCGCAAAGGATATCCGGCTGTGCGTCGCGCCCGAGGGTCACGGCGACAAGAACCGCGCAGAGGCGACCGCCACGAGCCCGCTCCCCGGTGTCTGCAATGACCCGGGAATGTAAGCATGACTTGATTTTTGTGAAGCAGACCTTGCTTAACGGGCAAGCAAGGCTATGGCCCCCGGCGGTAGCGGCGGTGCTCCACCATGGTGCCGACGATTCGCCCGGGATTGCTCTCGTCGAGCGTCAGGGTCGGCCAATCGGGGTTGAGGGGCACGAGGTCGATGACCTCGCGGCCGCGGTCGTCGTGGCGCCGGAGCCGGTACTTCTTGAAGGTCGCGGACTCCTCGCCATCCAGCTTGGCGACGACGAAATCGCCCGGTCGCGGCGGCACTGCAGGGTCGATGATCACCCGGTCTCCCGGTTCGAACTCGGGGGTCATGGAGCGGCCTTCGATCTCCAGGACGAAAGCCTGGCCGCTGACTGGCTCGTCCGGTGCGATGTAGTCACCGCCGGCCCCGGCGGCATAGGGATCGGCCACTTCCGACCAGTGGCCGGCTTGGACCACGTCGATCACCGGCAGCAGGCGGGGGCGCTCGGTCTGTTCGGCGCCGTCGAGCAGCCAGTCCAGGCTGACGGCGAAGAGATCGGCCAGGGCGCGCAGGCGGCCGGTCGAGGGGCGCGTGCGGCCCTGCTCCCATTGGGAGATCGCCTGAGACGTGATGCCGAAATGGTCGCCCACGTCCTGTTGCGTCAGGCCGCGTCCGCTCCGCGCCCGCTCGAGCCGGGCACCCAGGGTCTCGGGCCCCGTTCGCGGGACTCGGGTCTGCTCCATGGTTTCAGTCTTAAAGGCAAACTTTCAGAAGTCGAGCAAGATTCACTTGATATTGTCCAAGTTTCGCTTTATATCGAACAAAACGTGAACATATGTCCCCTCGTGCCTCTCGGGAAAGGATCGCCGCCATGAAGCCCTGCCCGTGCTGCGGACGCAGCGCGCCCGCCGGTCTGGTCTGGGCCGTTCCCGGCGCGCACCAGGTCTGGATCGACGGGACCTGGGTGCCGGTCAGGCCGATCGGCGCCGACATCCTCTCGGTGCTGCTCGACGCCGGCGGCGGCCCGATCAGCCGCGACATCCTGATCGACAAGGTCTACGGGCCGAACCCGCCCCAGCCCAACACCCTGCACGTTCACGTCCACGCCCTGCGCCGCGAGTTCCGCAAGCGCCTGGGCCGATCGGTCATCGAGACGGACCGCGGCTACGGCTTTCATCTGGAGTTCGCCGCACGGCGGCGCGCCGGCGGGGACTCGCCCGCCCCATCGACCTGATCGCCCCCAATTGATCGCCCCCAATTTGATCTCCGAGGAGTGCATGACCACAAGACCAGACCGGAAGGACCGAGACACGGACCCCATCACCGCCCCGGACGATGACCCGGACGACGACGGGGCCAAGGTGCCGGACCTCTACGACTGCCTGCAGCGAACGCCGTGGCAGGGTGCGGACAGCGAGTACGAGCCGGAGGAGCGCGCGCCCTCCGTCCCCTGGGCCGAGCTCTGGCCCGGAACCGGCGTGCCGGAGACCGAGGCACCCGAAACCGAGGTGCCCGAAACTGAAATACCCGGAACCGATTGGCCCGACGATGCCTGGCCGGACCACGACGAGGCGCTCCTGCCCGAGGGGTTGATCCCCGATCCCGGGGGCGACCCGCGGGAGGAGACATGAGCGGGACCGCGCGGCGCCTGGCGCGTGGCATGCCGGGACGCCGGGCGACGGGGGCCCGCGTCCATGGCCCGTAAGCCCCGCCGGATCCGGACCGGGCGGGACGCCGTGGACTCCCGCGCGCAAACCGCCGCGGCCCAGACGGAGCCGACCGCCGAGCGCTTGGCCAAGGGGCCGGCGATCGTCCGCATCGAGACCATCGCGGCCGGCGTCACCCTCCCCTTCAACCAGGAGGAATGCCTGTTGGACCGGCTCTATCGCCGCGCCTCGCTCGGGCCGCCGGGCGGTGCCGCGGCGCGCCGGCGCCTGGAGGCCGGGCTCTGGCTCCGCCGGCTCTACGTCGAGACCCACGACCTCGCGGAGGGTGTCTGGCGCTACCACGAGGGCGGCCGCGACCAGAGTGAGATGAGCGACCGTCAGGCCTGGAACCACAAGCGCTACCTCGACACCGCCCGCGCGCTCGGTCCGCACTGGCGCGCCCTGGAGGCGGCCTGCTGCCTCGACCGGGCGCCGGCCCGCGGCGCCGAGGCCCTGCGGCGCGCCCTCGACGCGCTCGCCGATCATCGGGGCATGTAGCTGCTGAAAAAGTGCTCAGCCGGAACCATCACCCTTCGACAAGCTCAGGGTGAGGGCGGAGTGTTTCAGGCACTTTCCCTCATCCGCGCGTAGCGCCGGGCTTCGCCCCCTGTCGAAGGATGACCGTGATCAAGGGCTTCAAGCGTTAGATCGGGATCCTTGCGTGATCCCGCGACCCGCTCTCAAGCCCGGTTGCCCGTCCCGCGCCTCTTCTCTAGGTTCCGGATCATGCTCGCTCTGATCCGCGTCTCTTGCCTGCTTCTGGCCGCGTTCCCGCTCTGGGCGGCCCCCCTCTACTCCGTCGCCCCCGGGGCGCGGGCCGAGGCCTGGGCCGAGGGCGAGGCGGAGAAGGCGGCGCGCGAGGCGCTGGCGGAATGGTCGGGGCTGGTCGCCGATGTGCGCAGCCTGCCGCCGCGGGACCGCAAGGCTTTCCTGCTGGTGGTGCGGGGCCTGGTCGAGGTCGACGCCAACCGCGACGTGGTTCCCAAGCTCGTCCGCGGCGAGCACGAGGCGCTTTGGGCGCTCAAGGTCCTTACCCGCGAGCAGGCGCATCTCAGCCAACTTGCCGACGACCTGGGCTGGCCGGAGCTCGCGGCCTACTTCCGCAAGGAAGCGGCCGACGGCGCGCGCCTGATCCGGGGCGAGATCGATCTCGAGCGCTACCGGCATCTCGGAGCAATCAACGCCAGCCGTCTCGACGCGATCGTCGCGCCCTACAAGGCGGACCCGGCCTTCGTCGGCCAGATGATGGAGCAGTCCGAGCGGGCCCAGCCTTTCGCCAGCTTCATTGTCAACGAGTCGAAGCTCTTCGGCTCGGGCGAATAAGCGGTGTCCGCGCCCGCCCTGACGCTCTACGGCCGCGGCAGCTCGGACAACGTCCAGAAGGTGCTCTGGACGCTGGGCGAGATAGGGTTGGACTTCGAGCATGTCGAGCTGGGCGGCGCCCATGGGGGCCTCGACGACCCTGGATTCCGGGCGCTCAATCCCCACGGCCGGGTGCCGACCCTGCGCGACGGCGAGGTCGTGGTCTGGGAGAGCATGGCGATCGTCCGCTACCTCGCCGCCCGCTATGCCGCCGGGACCTTCTGGCCCGACGATCCGGGTGCGCGCGCCGTGGCCGACCAATGGATGACCTGGTGCCAGGCGGTGCCCTACGCGGCCGGCAACAAGCTGTTCTGGCTGACCGTGCGCACGCCGGCGGCCGACCAGGACAAGGCGGCGATCGCCCAGACGCTCGCGGTCCTGACCAGCCAGCTCCGGCTGGTCGAGACCCGGCTCGAGTCCTGCCGCTACCTGGCCGGAGACCACCTCACCATGGCAGACATCCCGCTCGGCGCGATCCTCTTCCGGTACTTCAAGCTGCCGATCAAGCGCGCCCGCCTGCCCAACATTGCCCGCTGGTACGAGGACCTCGCCCAACGCGAGGCCTACCGCCGGGCCGTCATGGTGTCCTTCGAGGCGCTGCGCGGCCGGCTCGCCTACTGAACGCGCTGCTCGCTAGAGC